>CALGIB010000453.1 GCA_937915955.1 uncultured Pseudomonadota bacterium | reverse complement strand
GTTGACTCCTCGCGAGGGCGAGAACTGGGACGCAGCGAGGGCGCGACGACGCGCTGGCGCCGGCTCTGGTGGGCCGCCAGGGCGTGCAGCGCCCGCAGGTCCACGTCGGGGCTGACGGGGTCGATGAGCAGGGCGCCGAAGCGACCACAGCGGGAGCTGAGGGGGATGCTCAGCGGATCGGCGAAGGGGCCGGGCAGCTCGTAGCCGTCCCCGACCTCGACCATGCCCGAGGTGCCCGCGGCCGCGATGACCCGGAAGCCGTCCTGGCTCTCTTCGATGGCCCAGACGCGCTCGGAGACGCCGAGCTCCACCGAGGCGGCGCAGAGCTCCTGCCAGTCCCGCTGCAGGTCCTGCGTGCGGGGCTGGGCGTGCAGGTGCCAGATCGCTCGGTCGACCAGCTCCTTGAAGCCGGCGGAGTGCATGGCCCAGCGCAGCGCGTGGGCGGTGAGCACGCCGACGCTGGCCAGCAGCAGCGGGAGCTCGACCGGGAGCAGGCCGCCAGCCAGCCCGACCAGCAGGGGCAGCGCCAGCGCCGAGCCGATCAACAGAGGCCAGCGGCGGCGAGCGACGGTGACCAGCAGCAGGAAGCCGCCCAGGCCACCCAGCGCCGCGCCCAGGAGCCCGCCCATCCAGGGCTGGATGGGGCGACGACCGCTGACAGCCGCGGTGCGAGCCAGCGCCTCGGTCAGCGGAACGGGGCCGCTGGCGGTCTCGACCACCGGCACAGCCCAGGGGGTCAGCTCGCCCAGGATGACGGTCCGGTCGCGGAAGGCCGCCGCGTCCAGGTAGTCCAGGTTGCTCAGGCCGATGGTGGGCAGCGCCGCCGCCTGACCCGGGTAGACCCAGTCACCACCGGCGCGCTCGGGCACCAGCTGACCCGGGAAGGTCTCCGGTCCCGCCTCGAAGCGGCGGATGACGCCGTCTCGATCCAGGCCCAGGCCCAGGCTGTCGACGTCGCCCCGCTCGAGCACGATCGCGCCCTCCAGCGCCCTGGGCGGGTTGACCGCGGCCACCCGGGAGGCGCCCGCGCTCGCCGCACGCTCCACGGCGTCGTCCCAGGCCTGAGGCGAGTCCGCTCCGTCCATGGCAACGATGAGCACGGCTGAGCTGTCCACCGGCTGCACCAGGCCGCGCGCGATGAGGAGGTCGGTCGCAGGCTGAGGCCCCTGCGCAGCGAACCACCCGGCCAGGGCCGCTGTCACAGCGGCCACCAGCACGATCGGCGACAGACCCGGACGCAGACGAAGCACCGCCTGAGCCAGGAGCGAGGCGAGGCGCAGCCGCCGCGAATCCCTGGGGGACTCACGCAGAACATGCACAGAGCTGTTCTCAAGCAGTGCCACGCTTGTTGCCTCGGACCGAACCTACCTTGACTACGGTCGCTCCGAGTCTCCGAAAGATTACGGCGAGAGAGCTATGCGAGAGTTCGATCCACACAGGATGCCCGGATGTGGTGGCTCTTCTTGCGCGTCGGCTTGTGTCAGGAGACGCAGGAGCTGCGCTACGACCTGACGATCGGCGATCTTCCCGCCGGCACGAGCGCGCTGACGGTCACCTGGCTGCCCGAGGCCGCCGCCGAGGTCCGCCTGCTCGAACTGGACACCCGGATCGTACTCCCGGGCGGGATCACCTGGACCCAGCGGGTCACCGGCGTGGGTGGCCCCCGGCAGGGCCTCCACGCCGTGAACGAGGACCCGGACGGGCGCTGGGAGGTGCAGGCCACGCGGCACCCCGAGGGGCTGATGGTGGGCCTCGTGACCCAGGACGGAGGCAGCTCCGAGCTCGTCCGCGGCCTGGACGGGAGCACGCTGTCCTGGCTGGACCCCGGCCTGCAGCGGACCGAGGGCAGCCTGTCCATGCTCAGCGCCGAGACCGGGCAGGTCCTGCGCGGCGAGCTCGTCGATCAGGGCGAGGGCGCCTGGCTCTGGCGCACCGAGGACGGCGAGCAGCGGCTGGTCTACGGGCCCGAGGGCCACCTGCTCGAGGCCAGCCTCAGCATCCTGGGTCAGCAGGTCGAGCTGCGACTCGACGGCACCCCGCCCACGCGGAGCTGGGGCGGCCTCGAGCCCAGCGAGCCGGGGCCTGTGGCCGTGGAGGAGCTGTAGACCGCCTGGCGCTGCTGGCTCCGGCCCTGCTGGCCCTGGCCCTGGTGCTGGCCTCCAGCCTGCTGCTGGGCGAGGTGCACGGCGCCTGGAACCTGGACGAGGAGGGCCTGCTCTTCAACACCTGGCAGCTCCAGCAGGGCCGCCTCTGCATGCCCGGCGAGGCCTCGCTGCGCAGCGTACACACGGTGCTCGTCGAGGGCGCGATCTGCTCGAAGTACACCCTCGGCGCCTCGCTGCTCTACCTGCTGCCCCAGCGGCTGGGGCAGGCGCTGGCGACCTCGGCGGCGGTGCTG
>CALGIB010000452.1 GCA_937915955.1 uncultured Pseudomonadota bacterium | reverse complement strand
CCCTGCGAGAGGCCCTGTCCCGGGCCGAAGTCGTCGAGGCCGACAGCCCCTGGGTGCTGCTGAACCTGAACACCCCGGCCGACTGGGAGGCCTTCAGTCGCGGACCTCGATGACGACGCCCACCTCGGCCTCGGCCACGTCGCCCTCGACGTCCGTGGCCCGCACCCTCAGGATGGCCTCGACGCCATCGAGCACGCCGCTGTCGGGGAAGAGCTCCTCGTCGACGGGCGTGGCGGTGCCCCAGATCAGGCTGGCCCCGTCGTCCTGGCAGTAGATCAGCCAGTCCTCGGCCACGAAGTCGCCGACGACGTCGCCGTCGATCTCCGTCTCCATCTCGAGGTCGACCAGGTCGTTGCCGACCAGGCCCAGGCTGCGGCCCCGCCAGGCCAGCCCGAGGCCACCCTGCGGGGGCTCCATGAGCTCGGCGGCGTCACCCTCGGAGAAGGCCTCGAAGTCCTCGGTGTCGCGGGGTCCGAGCTCCAGGGAGACAGGGCCTCGACCGGCGCAGAGCTGCTCGGGGGTCAGCTCGCAAGCTGAGATCAGGATCAGAAACATGGCGCCAGCCTAGCCCGCGGCGTCCAGGGCCTGGAGCAGCCGCTGCATGTAGAGCGAGTTGCCTGCGGCGTTGAGGTGACCCGGGTCGCCTTCTACGGTGATCTCCAGCCAGGGGCGCGGGGACGGCTGCGCGTTCAGGTCGACGAAGACGGCGCCCAGGTCCGCGGCCGCCTGCTCCAGCTCCTCGTCCAGGCCGCCGCTGCGTCCCCCGCCGTTGACCGGCAGCAGCACCAGGACAAGCTCCGCTTCGATGTCCCGGCAGGCCCGCGCCAGGCGCTCGAGGTTGTCGCGGCGGTGCTCGGCCGGGACCCTCTCCCCCTGGCCGCCGCGGTCCGGCTCGAACACGAAGAGCTCGTTGTCCGTCCGACCGGGGACCCCTCGGAGCCGCTGGAGCAGCGCGCTGCGAGCCAGCAGCGCGCCCAGGGGCCCGCGCTCCGGCGGCAGCAGGTCGCGATCCGGCGTGGCCGGGGCGAGGTCGTGCCAGGGATGGAACCAGAGCACCCTGTCGGGGCGGTAGGCCGGGATCACCTGCTCGGCCAGGCGGCGAGCCTGCTCGCTGGAGTAGCCGGGCTGACCGGCGTTGAGCACCTCGGTGTCCCCGACCAGGCGCTCCAGCGTGCCCGCGGGGGCGTCTTCGACCGCGACGCCCCAGCCGAAGACGGTGGAGTCTCCGAAGATCACCCAGCGCGGGGTCGCGCTGCGGTCCCGGCTCAGACCGGTGCGCAGCCCGTCCGGGTTCGTGGAGACCTCGAAGTGTCGGGAGCCCGCGGCGACCTCGAGGCCCGTAAGGCCCGGCCGCGCGGTCCAGCCCAGGGGTCCACCCGGACGCAGCCCGCCGGGGTCACCGACCCATCGAGCTCCGAGCTCGGCCGCCCCCAGCAGGAGCAGCACCGGCAGGACAGCGAACAGGGCCCTCTTGCGCAGGTCCCGGCGGCTGGCCACCGCGGCGACGAAGACCAGCACCGCGAGACCCAGGAGCAGCTCGAGCAGCATGACCACAGCCTAACTCCGCCTTCATGGCCGCCCCTCGGGGCGATAGAGTGCGGCTCTCTGCATCGGGGTGTCCCATGGCCTTCCTCCTCCTCCTCGCCCCGGTCCTGGCGGCCGACCTGACCGTCGACGCGACCACGGTCACGCTGGACGGCACCCAGACCTACGACAACATCTACGTCATCAACGGCGGCAGCAGCATCGTCGTCACCGACTACGACGGGACCGGCACCACCGGCACGCTGAAGCTGGTCGCCGACTACGTCCTGATCGACGCCACCAGCTCGATCGTGGCCTCGGAGGCAGGCTATCGGGGGCAGCACAACGGCGACGGCGAGGGCGACGGCGGAGGCGAGGGCGGGGCCTGCTGCCAGGACTCCGGCGGCGGCGGTGCACACGGCGGCGACGGCGGTGACGGCACCCGGGACGACTGCGCCAGCGCGGACGGCAACGGCGG
>CALGIB010000451.1 GCA_937915955.1 uncultured Pseudomonadota bacterium | reverse complement strand
TAGATGAACTGCGGCCCGCTGATGCCGAAGGTCACGATGAGCCAGAAGGCGCCTGCACACCAGACCGCCCAGAGCACCCGGTTGCCCAGGATCTTCGTCTTCAGGTCCAGCCACCGCTGGCCCTCGTGCGCCAGGAACACCAGCACCACCCACATGCAGCTCCAGCCGACGTTGTCGGGGACCTGGTCGATGGCGGTGAAGTAGTCGACGTAGGGCTGCACGCCGGACAGGTAGATGGCCGAGACGTAGCTCTTGGCGATGGGCCAGTCGGGACACCGGAAGAAGATGTTGATGCTGGCGATGGTGCAGAAGGTCACCCAGCAGCACAGGTAGTAGTAGGACCACTTCGTCAGCCAGGTCCGCTCGGCGTTCCGCGAGAGGAAGCGCAGGGGCCGCCGAAGCAGCTTGTGGCTGACCATCGTGCTGCCGTTGAGCAGGCCCCAGACCAGGAAGTTGTTGCTGGCGCCGTGCCAGAGGCCGCTCAGGAACATCACCATCAGGATGTTGGCCTGGGTGCGCCACTCGCCCTTCCGGCTGCCTCCCAGCGGGATGAAGATGTAGTCGCGGAACCAGTGGCTCATCGAGATGTGCCAGCGCCGCCAGCGCTCGGGGATGCTCGGCACCACAAAGGGCAGGTCGAAGTTCGGCCGGATGTTGTAGCCGAGCAGCAGCCCCAGCCCGATGGCGATGTCGGAGTAGCTGCTGAAGTCCACGTAGATCTGGCAGGTGAACAGCAGCATCGCGACCGCCGCCTCGGCCCCGTTGCCGGCCTCCTCCTCGTAGAAGGGCTCGATGGCGCGCGCGATGCGGTCGGCGATGACCACCTTCTTGAGGAAGCCCAGCAAGACGAGGAACACGCCCTCGTAGACCATCGTCCGGCTCATGCGGAAGGGTCGCTGGAACTGGGGCAGCAGGTGCTGCGCGCGCTCGACGGGGCCGGCGACCAGCTGGGGGAAGAAGGCCACGTAGATGGCGAAGCGCAGGAAGCTCGGCTCGGGCTCGATGTCCTTCCGGTAGATGTCGATCGTGTAGGACATCGTCTGGAAGGTGTAGAAGCTGATGCCGACCGGCAGGATGAGGCGGAGCATCCAGTCATCGCTGGCCAGGCTCCAGCCCACCCAGTTCGCCACGGTGCAGAACTCGGCGATGAAGAAGTCGGCGTACTTGAAGAAGCCGAGCATGCCCAGGTTCACGGCGAGGCTGAGCCAGAGCCAGCGCTTGCGGGTGCTGACCCGGTCCGACGCGGCGATCTGCTTGCCGCAGAGGAAGTCCACGCAGGTCGACAGGAAGATCAGCGAGCAGAGCTGCGGATCCCAGAAGCCGTAGAACAGGTAGCTGCTGGCGAAGAGCAGCCACAGGCGCCCGCGGTCGCTCAGGCTGTAGTAGAGCCCGAACACCAGGATGCCGAAGGCCACGAAGACCTTGCTGTTGAAGAGCATCTAGATCTGGGTGGCGTAGGGCGCGGGATCGATGCGGGCTTCGATGAGCTGCAGGCCGCCGCGGGCCGAGGCCTGGGCCACCGCCTGCTCCAGGTGCTCGGGCTCCTCCACGCTGACGCCCGTGCCCCCGAAGGCCGAGGCCAGCGCGACCACGTCTGGGTTCTCGAAGCGCACGCCGCTGTGGCGCAGTCCCATGCGGCGCTGCTTGATCTCGATGAGCGAGAGGCTGCGGTCGGCGAGGTAGACCACGGTCAGGTCCAGGCCGCGCTCGGCGGCCAGCCCGAGCTCGCCCAGGGTCATCCAGAGGCCCATGTCCCCGGTCAGCGCCATGGCCGGCCGGTCCGGGAAAGCCAGCCTCGCGGCGATGGCGGCGGGCAGGCCGTAGCCCATGCTGCTGAAGCCGTTGGACTGGAGCAGGGTGTTGGGCTGCCGGCAGGTCCAGACGTGGCTGGCCGTGATGCGGTGAGCGCCGACGTCCAGGGCGCAGATGCCCTCGTCGGGGAAGCCGGTCTGGATCGCGGCGATGGCGGCCGCCGGGCCCATCTCCGAGGTGTCCTCGGTGAACAGCGCGGCCATGCGGTCCCAGTGCCGGCCCAGCTCGTCGAGGGTCCAGGCGCTGCGGCCCCCCTCGTCCTGGAGCAGCCAGCTCAGGTTGCGCGCGATGTCGCCGACGTAGAGCTGCTCGAGCGGATGCACGAGGTCGTGCGGCGCGGCCCGGTCCAGCGCGATGACGGGCAGGTCCGAGGGCCAGCCGGGCAGCCACTGGGGCCTCAGCTCGACGGGGTCCAGGCCCACCGTGAGGAGCAGGTCGGCGGTGGCGAGCAGCTGCTGTTGGAGCAGGTCCACGGTGGTCGAGAGCCCGAAGCTGCCGGCGTACCAGGGGTGGTCCTCGTTGGGGACGCCCTTGGCCTTGTAGGTGGAGAGCACCGGCATCGAGAAGCGCTCGGCGAGCTGGCCGACCACCCTCGCGAGGGCCTCGTCGAGCTGGCTCAGGCCCACCAGCATCACCGGTCGGCGAGCGGCCCGCAGGCAGGGCAGCGCCTGGTCGATCATGGCCACGCGGTGATCCACGGGGGCAGGCACGAAGCGGTCCGGCAGGGCCTCGGGCTGCTCGGCCGTGAAGACGCTGGCCGGGATGTTCAGGTGGATCGGCCCCCTGCGCCCGAGCTCGAGGTGCCGCAGCGCCAGCGGGATCTCGCGCCAGGCCTGCTCGGCCGTCAGGGTGACCGAGTGCTTGCACACGGGCTTGAACAAGGCGCGCTGGTCCAGGGTCTGGTGGGTGTAGACGTTGGCCAGGCCAGGATCCACCTGGCCAGTCACGGCCACGACGGGGGCGCGGTCGAGCAGGGCGCCGGCCAGCCCCGAGACCAGGTTCGTGGCCCCCGGGCCCAAGGTCGCCACGCAGACGCCGGGGGCGCCGGTGAGCTGGGCGGTGGCGTCCGCCATGAAGCCGGCCGAGCCCTCGTGCCGGACCAGCACGAACTCGATGCCGTGGCGCTCGAAGGCCTCGATGAGCGGGAGGACAACGCCGCCGGGCATGCCGAAGGCGTGCTTCACGCCGCGTTCGGCCAGCTGGGAGGCCAGGATCTCGCTGGGGGTCGGCATGGCTCGGGCGGGTATCGCCTAGCCCGGGAGCACGCACTCCTCGTCCAGCGTCAGATCCAGCTCCTGGCTGGCGCACTCGGGCACCGTGACGGTCTGCTCGGGGGTCTGACAGGTGCCGTCGGGGTCCTGGGCCATCAGGCCTACGGGCGTGTCGGCGGGCACCGAGGTCCGGTAGGTGCCGTCTTCGCGGTCGACGAGGAGCTGGTAGGCGTCCGCGCCGTCGACGCGGACGAAGACCTGGGCGTCCCCGTAGGCCTGACCCCACAGGCGGACCGTGCCGTAGACGGTCTGTCCGTCGCAGGCGCTGTCCGGGGCGGGCGCGTCCTGGACCGCGTCGGCCGCGCAGGCGAGCAGGAGCAGCGTCACGGGGAGACCGTGCCCTTGGTCTTGCTCGGCACGTCCGCCGCGACGGGCGCCGGCTCGACCACGGGGGCCTGCTGGACGGGCTCCTCGACGACCTCGCTGGTGAGCGTTCGCATCGGGGTCTCCATCCAGGCCGCTCGATGGTAGCTGCGGCTACGTGGCGCCGCCACACGATAGACAACGGCGTGGTCGTACTCCCCCTGCTCCTGGCTTGCGGCACCCCAGCCGCAGAGCTGCCGCTGGGCCAGGTCCAGGGCCGCACCTGGAGCTCCCGCGAGCTGGGGCTTGCGCTGGACTTCGGCACCGGCTGGGCGCTGGCGGTGGACCCGGTGCACTTCCGCAGCGGGCTGACCGGGACGGTGCTCGAGGCCCGGCAAGGCCAGCTCTCCGTGGCCGTGACCTGGCAGCCGCTGCCCAGCCTGGCGGCGCTGGATGGCCTGACGGCGCTGGATCTGCTCCCGACGCTCCAGCCCACGGACACCGAGACCCAGGGCTACCGGCTGGAGCGGGTGGCGGGCTGCCCGGAGCTGGCCGAGCGTCACGCCGGGGAGCTGGTCCAGCTTGGGCTGCGCGTGGACTCGGGGTTGGTGGTGTTCCAGGGCTGGGGCGCGGATCCCGCCCCGCTGCGTGAGCTGGCTTGCGGGGCTCGGCGGCTGTGAGGGCGCTGGACCGCCTCGCCAACCTGCTCGAGGTGTTCGCGCTGAGCTTGCTCCTGGCGGTGGTGCTGGGGCTGCTGGAGGGCCTCTTCGCCGCCTCGCAGATCGGGGAGTCGGTGCTTCGTCGGGTCAGCGGGGCGGTGGCCATCGACCTGATCCTGCTCACGCCGCCGGGCCTGGGGCTGGCCCTGGGCGCGGCGCTGGTGCCCCGGCGACGTGCCATCGGC
>CALGIB010000450.1 GCA_937915955.1 uncultured Pseudomonadota bacterium | reverse complement strand
TTGATCTCCTCGATGCAAGAAGCGAGGCCTGAAGGGTCCAGATCGAGGCTGTGGGTCTCGGTGAGGCGCACCGCTCCGAGCTCGACGCTGGTCTTGTAGCGCATGCCTCGGCGGCCTCCGAGGATGAGCTCCGTGCTGCCGCCGCCGAGGTCGACGACCAGGACCGGCTCGGCGGGCAGGGGCAGGTCGTAGAGCGCGCCGAGGTAGGACAGGCGGGCCTCCTGCTCGCCGGTGATGGTCTGGACCCTCAGCTCGAGCTCGTCGAGGAGCCGGGCGAAGAACTCCTTGGCGTTGGTGGCGCGACGGGCCCCCGAGGTGGCCACGGCCTTGATCTCGAAGGCAGAGACCCCGAAGGACTCGGCTCGGGCGACGTACTCGGTGAGCACCTCGAGGGCCCGCTGCGTGCGATCAGGGCGGAAGGCCCCGCGGTCGCCCAGGCCCCGGCCCAGGCCCACGACGGTGGCCTGGTCGTGCAGGACGCGGCCGCGCTCGACGACGGTGAGGAGGATGCTGTTGCTGCCGATGTCGATCGCTGCGCGGGCCATCTACCAGTCCAGGCGAGGAGACCAGTGGGGGTTCGACCATACTCCGCGCCCCTGGGTCACCCGCACCTGATGGCGGCCGTCCTTTGTGGACATCCAGATGTGGCCGCCGTCTGAGCGCGTCGAGGCGAAGGCGACGTAGCGGCCGTCGGGGGAGAAGCAGGGATCTTCGTTGTTGCCTTGATCCTGGGTCAGGCGCTTCATGCCCTTTCCGTCGACCCCGACCGTGAACACGTCGAAGTTCCCGTCCCGGCCGACGAAGGTGATGGTCTGGCCGTCCGGCGAGAAGCTGGGGTCGGTGTTGTGGCTGCCCTGGAACGTGACCCGGCGGGCCTCGCCGCCCTGGGCCGACATCACATAGATCTGCAGGCCGCCCGAGCGCTCCGAGGCGAAGGCGATCCACTGGCCGTCCGCGCTGAAGCTGGGGCTGACGTCGATGCCGGGGGCCTTGGTGAGCTGGCCCAGCGCCTTGCCGGCCGTGTCGATGGCGAACAGGTCGGTGTCCGCGCCCGAGCTGAGCGTCAGGGCCAGGATCTCGCCTCCGGGGTGCCAGGTGGCGCCGATGTTCACGCCGCTGCGTGAGCTGACCCGCTTGACCGTGCCCTTGACCAGGTCGGCCACGAAGAGGTCGGGGTTGCCGGAGCGGTAGCTGGTGTAGGCGATTCGGCTGCCGTCCCAGGACCAGGCCGGCTGCAGGTTGATCGAGCCGTTCCGCGTGACGGGCGTGACGTTGTGCCCGTCGACGTCGAGGATCGCGATCTCCTTGTTCCCGCTGGCCTTGGTGACGGCGGCGAAGCGCGTGGTGAAGATCCCGGGCGTGCCGGTGACCAGCAGGATGATCTCGTCAGCGATCTCGTGGGCGACGCGGCGCGTGCTGCTGTCCTTGGCGGTGAAGCGCTTGGCGCCCATCTTCCGCGCGCCGGGCACGTCGTAGACCCAGACCTCGGCCGAGACCCGGCCCTCGCTGGCCTCGAGGGCGGTCTTGGCCAGCACGACGGGATCGGGCACGGCCCAGTCCTCGAAGGAGAACTCGCCCAGTCGGATTCCGGCCTCGGGAGACTCGGTGAAGGCGTCAGGGTCGATGACCTGGAAGAAGCCCGAGCGCTCCAGGTCGGCCCGCAGCACCTCCCAGATCTCCTGCGCGGCCGCGTCGCCGCCCTTGGGGCGAGGCACGGCGATGGGCAGGTCCTGGCCGCCGGGCTGCTCGACGATGACCGTGCTGCCTTGGAGACCCCGGGGCTCCTCCGCGCGGGCAGGGACCAGCGCGGCGAGCAGACCGGCCAGCAGCGCGGCCGTGGCGAGCAGGCGCTTCACAGCACGTCCCTGGCGCGGAACAGGATCGTGAAGGTGGCCTCGTCTCGGCCGTGCATGACCGCGGTGGGCGGGCTCGGCAGCGAGCCGGCGACCCGGAGCGCGCGCGCGGCGGCGTTGTCGAAGCTGGCGTTGCCGCTGCTGCTGCCGACCTTGTTCGCCAGGACCTTGCCGCTGCTGTCCACCGTCACGACCATCGCGGTCTGCAGCGAGGCGTCCGACTGCAGCGGCTTGAAGCTCTTGTTCACGTGGGAGCGGACTCGCTCCAGGTACTGGCAGAGCTCGGGGTTCTCGGCGCAGCCGGTGCCGCTGCCGGTGCCGCCCTCGATTCCCTCCGAGCTGGTCTCGAGGCGGCTCTCGCTGCCCGCCGTGGCGTTGGCGTTGTTCATGGCCTGGCGCTTCTTGAGGTCTCGCATGACCTCCTCGCGAGACTTCTTCGGGGCATCGGGCTGGTCGCCCTTGTCCGGCCTGGCGTCCACTTCGTGCAGAGCCAGGTCGCTGTCGGTGCGGGGCGGCGTGTCCGCCTCCAGGCTGCCCTGGACGGGCTCCGGCACGCTGGAGGCCTTCTGCACCATGGCGGTCGTCTGCTTGGGCATCGCCATCAAGCTGACCTCCATGACCTGGTCCGGATCGAACATGGGGCCGCTGGTCGGCGCCCACTTCGAGGCGCCCCAGATGGACAGGACGGCGAACAGGTGCAGGCCGATCGAGAGCGGCAGGGCGACGCCGGGGCGGAAGGGCTCGGCGCGCAAGGAGGTCTTCACGGGGCCTCCATCGGCATCGTCACGAGCCCGACCCGGCCGATGCCCGCGGCCTTGGCCATGCTCATCAGGTCCATGACACGCTGGTACGAGATGGTCCCGTCGGCCTTCACGAACACCGCCGCGTCGGGGTTGGCTTCGTGGATGGCCGCGAGCTTGCGAGCCATCTCGTCTCCCGAGTAGGTCGTCTCGTCGAGGTAGAGGTTCCCGGCCTTGTCGATGCCCAGCACGACCTGGTCCTCGCCGCCGGTGAGGGGAGGGGCCTCGCTGTTGGGCAGGTCGATGTCCACGCCCTGGACCATCATCGGCGTGGTCACCATGAAGATGATGAGCAGGACGAGCATGACGTCCACGAAGGGCGTCACGTTGATCTCGGAGAGCATCCCCGAGTCGCCACCGCCGCTGCTCATGCCCATGACTCAGCCCTGCCGAGCGAAGTGCCGCTTCACGATGTTGAGGAAGTCCGAGCTGAAGTTGTCCATCTCGGAGGTCAACACCCGGATGCGGGCGTTGAAGAAGTTGAAGGCGATGACGGCGGGGATGGCGGCGGCCAGGCCGACCGCGGTCGCGATCAGGGCGTGCGCGATGTCCGGTCCGACGACCTGGATGCTGGCGCTGCCGGTCTCGCCGATCTTCTGGAAGGCCCGGAGGATGCCCCAGACCGTGCCGAAGAGGCCGATGAAGGGGGCGGTCGAGCCCGTCGTGGCGAGCACGGGGATGAGGCGCTCCAGCGAGGTCAGCTCGACGCTCTGGGCGCGACGCAGCGCGCGGGCGAGGTTGTCCGCGGCGCCCAGGTCCATCGCGAAGGGGCCGCGGGCCTCGCTGCCCTGAGCCGAAGTGAGCTTGTGGAGCTCGACGTAGCCGGCCTTGAAGACCTCGGCGATGGGGCTCTGGGCGAAGGCCCCGGAGCGCTCGTAGACCTGGTCGAGGCGTCGGCTGGCCCAGAAGAGCTCGA
>CALGIB010000449.1 GCA_937915955.1 uncultured Pseudomonadota bacterium | reverse complement strand
CCTGCACGCCCAGGCCTGCGGGGCGGACGCGGTCGGCCTGAACCTGCACCCGCCCTCGGTCCGATGCCTGGACGTGGACACGGCCGCGGCCATCGCCGAGGCCGTGCACATCGAGACGGTCCTGGTCGTCGTAGACCGGCCCGAGGAGGAGCTCTCCGAGCTGGTGGCGGCCATCGGGCCCAGCCGCGTTCAGCTGCATGGCCGCGAGCCCCCGGGCTTCGGCGCCTGGCTGGGTGTGTGCTGTTTCCGGGCCTTTCGGGCTCGCCCGGGCGTGCTGGAGCAGATCCCGAGGCACGGGCACCGACGCTTCCTGCTGGACGCCTACGTGCCGGGCGAGGTCGGGGGCACGGGCCAGCGGGTCGACCTGGAGCTCGCCCGGCGCGCCGCCGCACTGGGCGAGCTCATCCTGGCCGGGGGCCTGAGGCCGGACAACGTGGCCGCCGCCGTTGCCGCGGTTCGGCCCTGGGGTGTGGACGTCGCCTCGGGCGTGGAGTCTTCGCCGGGGGTCAAGGACCCTGACCTCGTCGCCGCTTTCGTTCAGCGGGCGCGCTCTTACGCTCCTCGGGGGTGAGCTCGCCGACCTCCTCGCGGGTCCGGCGCCCGCCGTGCGGGACGCCCCCACCGACCCGGGCGACCGGCTCGGCCACCAGCTGCGGCTGGCCCAGCTCCCAGCGCCGAAGCGCCTCGAGGAAGCTCTCGGCGAACACGCGGTGGCCTGCCTGGTTGGGGTGCGCCACGTCCTCGGGGTGCCCCTCCTGGAAGAAGGTCTTGCCCTGGGCGGTCAGCATGCCGAACACGCTCGCGAAGGGCAGGCCGGCGGCGGTGGCGGCGGCCCGGTAGCGGGCCTCGACCTCGACCCGGCCTTCGTAGCCGAAGGGCATGTAGGGGTCGACAGCCTCGGGGGTGCCCAGCCCCATGACGTGGGGCAGCAGGCTGAAGACCAGGACCGGCGTCTCGAGCGTGCCCAGGTCGGCGATGCAGGCCTCGTAGCGGTCCCAGTCCACGTCGGGTCCGTCCTGCGAGCGCAGCTTGCGCGCCCCCATCCAGAGGCGGAACGAGGCCAGGTTCAGCAGCGGATCCAGCAGGGTGGGCAGGCCCTCGAGGCCAACGCTCGCGCCGGTGTAGGTGGGCCGGGTGCGCTCCTTGTCCAGGTACAGCAGCGAGGAGCGGTGGTGGTCGTTGGTGAAGCTGGCGTAGACGATGCGGTCCGGCTGCCAGACCCGCTCGGCCTCGCGGGCGGCCGAGACGATCTGGCAGGCGTCGTAGCCGAAGACCGAGAGGTTCACGATCTCGGTGCCGCGGCCCTTGATCAGCCCCGAGGCCTGCGCGGGCCAGGTCAGCTTTGGATCCAGCCCGCCGCCGTCGGTCACCGAGTCCCCGATGACCACGATGCGCTCCTCGGGGTGGCTGTCCTCGGGGCGGGCCGTGCGGCCGCGGGTGACGAGCGCCTGCTCGCTGAGCAGCCAGCCGCGCTCCGGCGCCTGCCAGGGGTGGATGACGACGCCCTGGCCGAGCTCGAGGGCGCGCAGGTGGCGCTCGGCGAGGCCCAGCATCACGCCGGCCAGGCAGACGCCCAAGCCCAGGGCCACCAGTCGTCGTGCTCTGCTCACTCCCGAGAGCTTATTCGGTTAGGGCCCGGGACCCACGAGGAGCCCCCTGATGAGCACCGTCCCGGACGCCCGCGGCCACTTCGGCCCCTTCGGCGGCCGCTACGTCGCGGAGACCCTGGTCCCGGCCCTCGAGGAGCTGACCGTCGCCTGGGTGCGGGCCTGGGCGGATCCCGGCTTCCGCGCCGAGTACGAGGGCCTGCTGCGCACCTACGTCGGCCGACCCTCGCTGATCTACCGGGCTCGCCAGCTCGAGGCCGCCCTGGGCGGGCGCATCTGGCTCAAGCGCGAGGACCTGAACCACACCGGCGCCCACAAGATCAACAACTGCATCGGCCAGATCCTGCTGGCGCGGCGCATGGGCAAGACCCGGGTCATCGCCGAGACGGGCGCGGGCCAGCACGGCGTCGCCACGGCCACCGCGTGCGCGCTCTTCGGCCTGGACTGCGTGGTCTACATGGGCCAGGAGGACTGCGAGCGGCAGCGCCTGAACGTCGCCCGCATGCGCCTGCTCGGGGCCGAGGTGGTGCCCGTGCTGAGCGGCACGCGCACGCTCAAGGACGCCATGAACGAGGCGCTCCGGGACTGGGTCACCCACGTCCGGGACACCTTCTACTGCATCGGCAGCGTGGCGGGCCCGCACCCCTACCCGGTGATGGTGCGCGAGCTGCAGGCCTGCATCGGCGTCGAGGCCCGCGCCCAGCTCGAGGAGGCCGGGGTCGGCCTCCCCGCCGCGGTGGTCGCCTGCGTGGGCGGCGGCAGCAACGCGATGGGCATCTTCCA
>CALGIB010000448.1 GCA_937915955.1 uncultured Pseudomonadota bacterium | reverse complement strand
GGCACCTTCTGGTTCGTCAACCAGCGAGCCGGTCAGGAGATGATCGTCATCGACGTCGAGACCAGCTCCATCGTCTTCACCACGAAGTTCTCCGACCGCACCGAGACCGATCGCGTGAACTTCGACGACGTGACCGCGGTCGAGCTCGTGATGGGCGGCAGCGAGGCCACCTGGGAGGTGGCGATCCTGACGCTCACGGGCGACCGCCGTGTCGTGAACCTGTCCGATGACAAGTCCCTGCACGGCTACGCCGAGCACATCGCCGCCGTCATGGACAAGCCCCTGGTCGAAAAGAACAACCGCAGGGGCTTCGGCGACCTGGGCACCGGCGGGCAGTAGGTCATGGAGCAGGCCCTGGGCCGGCTCGCCCGGGACCTCGCCATCGATCTCGGCACCGCCAACACCCTGGTCTACGCCCAGGGCCGCGGCATCGTGCTCGAGGAGCCCTCGGTAGTCGCCGTGCGCATCACCGAGGCCGGCACCTACGGCGACGTGGTCGCCGTGGGCGAAGAGGCCAAGCAGATGCTGGGCCGGACTCCGGGTGGCATCGTCGCCCTGCGCCCGCTCAAGGACGGCGTCATCAGTGACTTCCAGGTCACCGAGGAGATGCTCAGGGCCTTCCTTCGCCGGGCCACCGGCTCGAGCATGTTCAAGCCGCGCGTGATCGTCTGCGTGCCCTTCGGCCTGGCCGAGGTCGAGAAGCGGGCCGTGCACGAGTCCGCGCGCGCGGCCGGAGCCCGAGAGGTCGTCCTGATCCCCGAGCCCCTGGCCGCTGCGCTCGGGGCCGGCCTCCCCGTGCTTGAGCCCACCGGCTCGATGATCGTCGACATCGGCGGTGGCACCACCGAGATCGCGGTCATCTCGCTGGGCGGATCCGTCTCGGCCCAGTCCCTGCCCGTGGCCGGCGACGCGATGAACAAGGCGGCCGTCGACTACGTCAGCGAAAAGCTCGGCCTCCAGATTGGCGAGCGCACCGCCGAGGCGCTCAAGCTGGAGCTGGGCTGCGCCAGCCCGCTGCCCCAGGTCCTCGGGACCCAGGTCAAGGGGAGGGACGCCCAGACCGGCATCCCGAGGCAAGCTCCGATCACCAGCGAGGACCTTCGTCGCGCCCTGATCCAGCCGGTCAACGCCATCATCGAGGGCATCCGCCAGGTGCTCGAGGCCACCCCACCCGAGCTGGCCGGCGATGTCCTCCAGCGCGGGATCGTTCTCTGTGGCGGCGGCGCCTTGCTGCGCGGCCTGACCCAGGTGCTGGCCGACAGCACCGGGCTGCCGGTGATGATCGCCGACGACCCGCTGCGCTGCGTGGTCAACGGAGCCGCGACGGCGCTGGAGAACCCGCAGATCCTGGACCGGATCCGTCTGCCCTGAGGGCCTCCTTCAGCCCTGGCGCAGCTCCAGGCCGGTCTCCGTCACGGCCAGCCAGGTGTGGTGCCGCACGAAGTCGCCCAGGTTGACGTACGTTCCGCCTTCGAGGTGGTGGACGCCGGGGGCATGGGAGTGCCCCATCACCACTACGTCCGCGGAGCGAAGCTCGCGCTCGGCCAGCTGGATCTGAGCCTGGATGAGCCTCTCCGACGGCTCCGCCGCCCCGTGATCCCGGGAGCCACCAGCCAGGCGATGTCCCAGCTTCTGGGCTCGCGCCGGACCGAGTCGACGCATCAAGCGCGAGAACGCGCCGCCCCGTAGCGTCTGCCGCGTCAGCCTGTAGGCGACGCTGGTGTCGGCCTCGTCACCGTGAAGCAATACGAACCTCCGGCCGCCGACCTCCAGGTCAAGCCTCGAGGCCACCTGTACGTCCAGGCGCTCGAAGAACGGGCCCAGCTCGAAGTCGTGGTTGCCGGGCACGTAGGCGATCTCCGTGCCGCGGCGGCGGAGGCGATGAAGGGCCGCGAGCACGGGCACGAAGTCCCCGTAGACGACGTCAGGGAAGCCCCACCAGAAGTGGAAGAGATCACCGAGCAGGAAGACCCTGGGGCAGTTCAGCCTGTCCAGCAGCTCCACCAGGAGGTGCTGATTGGGGTCGTCGAGGCCCTGGAGGTGAGCGTCGCTGATCATGGCCGCCAGCATGCTCTCCACGCTAACCGATGGCATGAGCAAGCCCCTTCCCGAGCGTATGCGGCCGTCAAGCCTGGACGAGGTCATCGGCCAGGACCACATCCTCTCGCCCGAGCGCCCGTTCCGGCGGGCGCTGGACGCGGGGGTCCTTCGCTCCATGCTGCTCTACGGACCTCCAGGCTGCGGCAAGACCACGCTCGCCCGACTCCTGGCACAGGCATCGGGCGCTGAGTTGGTGACACTCTCGGCTGTCCTTTCGGGCAAGAAGGAGCTCACCGAGGTCCTGGCCCGACATGCGCAGCCCACCCTGGTCCAACGCCCGCTGCTGCTGTTCGTGGACGAGATCCACCGCTGGAACAAGGCTCAGCAAGACGCACTGCTCCCCCATGTGGAGGCCGGGACCCTGACGCTCATCGGGGCCACGACCGAGAACCCCGGCTTTATGGTCCGAAGGACCCTGCTCTCCCGAATGGAGCTGGTGACCCTGCGAGCGCTCGCCGAGCAGGACCTCATCGAGCTCATGACCCGCGCCCTGACCCACGAGCGCGGGCTCGCCGACGCACAGGTCACCGCGACCGCCGAGGCGCTCTCCGCGTTGGCACGAATCGCTGGCGGGGACGCTCGCTTCGCCCTGGGCTTGCTCGAGCGCGTCACCGACGGCACCGAGCCAGGGACCGTCTTGGGACTGGAGCAGGTGCGAGACCGTCTGGACCGGGACCAAGCGATGCTCAGCCTGGACAGCGACGAGCACTTCGCCCTGGCCTCGGCGCTCATCAAGTCGATGCGAGGATCCGACCCCGACGCCGCGCTCTACTACCTCGCCCGAATGCTGGACTCGGGAGAGGACCCCGTGTTCATCGCTCGGCGACTCGTGATCTTCGCCTCCGAGGATGTCGGCAACGCCGACCCGACGAGCCTGACGCTGGCCACCTCGACCGCGCAAGCCATACAGCTCGTCGGCATGCCCGAGGGCAGGATTGTGTTGAGTCAAGCGGTCACATGGTTGGCCTCGGCGCCCAAGAGCAACGCCGCCTACAAGGCCATCGACGCAGCCCTGCGCGAGGTGCGCGCCAGCGGGAAGCTGGTCGTGCCGCTCCACCTTCGCAACGCCGCCACGGCGCTGGACCGTGATTCCGGGGTAGGCGCTGGGTACAAGTACCCCCATGACCACCCCCATGGCGTTGTCCGACAGGACCACATGCCCAGACAGCTCGAGGGGCGTCGGTTCTACGAGCCCAAGCCATGGGGAGCCGAGAAGCTCCTTGGAGAGCGCCTGACCTGGTGGCGAAAGAAACTCGACCAGCCCTGACGGGGCCGGCCGCCGGTTCCGCCAAGGAACAGAACGACCCCCGGGAGCCAACAAGGGCTCGACCGGGGGTCGTAAGG
>CALGIB010000447.1 GCA_937915955.1 uncultured Pseudomonadota bacterium | reverse complement strand
TGGTGGCCTCGACCGTGCCCCAGACGCCCGCCTCGCGCAGGGCGTGCAGGTTGGGCATGCCCTGGGGGCCGAGCTCGTCGACCATCCCCCAGTCCAGCCCGTCGATGCCGAAGACCACGACCTTCCGGTCGGGCCCCGAGTCACAGGCGAGCAGGCTGAGGAGGAGGGTCACTCCCCAGGGGTATCACCGACAGCGCTTGGGCCGCTTGTGCGGGGCCATGCGTCCGTAGGCCGCGCAGGGCTTCTTGTGCGGACGAGCGACGACGACCGGGCGCGGCTGGGCGACCAGGACCGGGCCACCGACGGCGATCTGCACGCCCGGCGCCGCGACGAGCACGGGCACGGTGCGGACGACGACCTGGGCAGCGTCGGCGTCGGCGGAGAAGAGGCAAGCGAGGAGAGCGAGGGTCATGGCGGCTCCGGATGGGGTTCGGGAGCTGCGACGGGCCTCACGGCGCTTCATTCAAGACGATCTGCTCAGAGCGGTCCCCAGGGGCCGGGCTCGCTGCTCGGCTCGTCCTCGATCACCCAGGGATCCACGGGCTCGTCGACGGGCTCGACGGTCCAGATGTCCTCGGACCGGGCCTCGTGGGTCTCCTCGACCTCCTCGACCTGCCAGATCCCCGCGCTCGACTCAGGCGGAGGCGGAGGCGCGGCCGTCGAGCCGACGTGGCAGGTGGGCGGAGGCCCCTGAGCGGACTTCGCCACCATCAAGCCGATCGAGACCGCGCCCACCCCGGCCCCGAGCAGGCCGGTCACGCGCAGCGCCGGGTCACCCTTGTCGCCGCCGTTGACCTCGGCGATGGCCGGGGCGAGCACGCTCCAGCTGGAGCCGACCAGGCCTAGGCCAGCGACCATCCAGCGCATGTGCTGGGGGTCACAGTCCGCGATCCCCTCGGCGCAAGAGCCCCTCTGGCAGTTCGGTCCGCCAGCCAGGGCGGCGCTCGTCAGCAGCATCCACATGGGTCCTTCCTCGACAGCTAGTAGACACCGTACTTCGCGCGCTTGGCCTCGTGCTCAGCGGCGTTCCGCGAGGGGTGCAGGTTTCCCTCGCCGTCGTGCAGGTAGTACCAGTCCTCGGTCGCCTGAGGCGCCAGCGCGGCCTCGAGGCTGGGCAGGCTGGGGGTTGCCGATCGGCGTGGGCGGCAGGCCCTTGCGCTCGCGCGTGTTGTAGGGGTCGTCCGGGTCGCGCAGCTGCTTCAGGAAGGCCTTGCGGTCGTTCCAGTTCTCGATCGTGTAGCGGCTGGTCGCGTCGATCCCCAGCTGCCAGCCGCTGTCCAGCCGCTTCCAGATGATCCCGGCCACGATGGGGCGGTTGGACGGCCGGGGCTCCTCGCGCTCGAGCATGCTCGCGACGATGACGACCTCGTAGAGCGCGCGCTCGCCCAGCTTGTCCACGCCGCCGATGCCCTGAAAGCGCTCGGTGAAGGTGTCGAGCTGCCGCTGCACGAAGGCGTCCACCGCGAAGCCCTCGCTGGGGACCATGTAGGTCTCGGGCATCAGGAAGCCCTCGAGGGTGCTCAGCTCGGTGACCGGCAGCCCCAGCTGGAAGTCCTGCGGGCTGCTCACGGCGGCCTCGTAGGCCCCCGCCTCGATGTGGCCGGCCCGAGCCAGGGCCCCGTCGATGTCCCGGATGCGCCAACCCTCGACGACGGTGAAGGGCTCCTCGTCCGCCATTGGGGCCCCGCACATGGTCTCCATGAGCAGGGGCATGTTCATCGAAGGGGACAGCTCGAAGCGGCCCGCCTTCAGGCAGGCGCCGGCGTCGCGGGACTTCAGGTAGTAGCGCCAGGCGTTCTCGTCTCCGATGAGTCCGGCTTCGGTCAGCTTCGAGCCGAGCGCGCGTGCATTACTGCCTGCGGGTACCTCGAACACCTGGGTCGAGGTGTCGGCTGCGTCCAGCGGCGTGTCGACCGCCTCGTCCAGAACAAAGCAAGCGCTGAGGAGCCAGATCATGCGCGGAGCCTATCCCGCCGCCTCCCTCTTGGGTGCCGCCCTGCTGCTGGTCGGAGGCCTGGCTCTGGCCCAGCAGGCGGACCCGATCCAGGACAGGACGGCCGACGACAGCGGGGAGGACAGCGGAGAGGACTCGGGGGCAGACGAGGACACCGGCGAGGACTCGGGCGAGCACACGGACGAGCACAGCCGACCGCCACACGGCGACGGCGCGCGCGGCGACACCGGCGACACCGGTGAGCCCGGGGACGAGTGCACCGCGGGCCTCTGGGTCGGCGACCTGATCTTCAGCACCCAGAGCGCGCTCGAGGACTGGTCCCTGGGCTACGACCAGGTCCGCGGCAACCTGCGCGTGGTGGGCATCGAGGGCCTCCAGGACCTGACGGACCTGCGCTGCCTGCGGACGGTAGAGGGCACCCTCGAGATCGACAAGATGCCGGACCTGAAGGCCGCGGGCATGGAGCGGCTGGAGCGGGTCGGGGCCCTGCGCGTCGTGGGCAACCGGGACCTGGTCAGCGTCGAGCTGCCGCTGGTCGAGGTCCGGGGCCACGTCGACGTCGAGGGCAACCCCGCGCTGACGCGGCTGGGGCTGGACGAGCTCGAGGAGGCCAGCGGCCTGCAGGTCAGCGGCAACCGGGCGCTGACCAGCCTGGACCTGGGCCTGCGCAGCCTGCCCGAGGGGCTGGTGGTCACCGACAACGCCAGCCTGGGACGCCTGGGCATGCCCGAGCTGATCGAGCTGGGCAACCTGGCGGTGCAGGACAACGCGAGCCTGGTGACCCTGGGCGGGCTGGAGCACGTCTCGCGCCTCGACAGCCTGGTGTTGACGGGCAACAGGGCGCTGACCTCTCTGGAGGGCCTCGAGGGGCTGGTCCTGGTCGAGGGCCCCGTGCTGCTGCGCGGGCTGCCGCTCAAGGATCTGCAGGGGCTGCGCCGGCTCACGCGGGTCGAGGGCGACGTGCTGCTGGCCGAGCTGGACGTGAGCTCGCTGGCCGGGCTCGAGAGCCTGTCCCAGGTCGACGGCGTGCTCACCATCGAGGACAACGCCTCGCTGAGCACGCTGAAGGGGCTGGGCGCGCTGCGGCTGGCCGAGCTGGCGCTGCGGAGGGACCCCTCGCTGGCCAACCTCGACGGCGAGCTGCTGGTCGCGGGCAGCATCACCCTCGAGGCGCTGAGGGGCCTGGAGAACCTGGCCGGGCTGGAGGAGCTGGTCCGCGTGGACAGCCTGACCCTGCGCGCCTGCCCCCGGCTGAAGGCCCTGACCGGCCTCGAGGGGCTGATCGACCTGCAGGAGCTGACCCTGGAGGAGCTGCCCGAGCTCAGCGACACCTCGGCGCTGTCCGGGCTGCGCGCCGCACCGAAGGTGCACGGCGACAAGCAGATCTGGCGAGCGCAGAAGAAGCGATAGCTAGCCGTCGGCGCCCTCGAGGGGTCCGCCCTCGGCCCCGGGAGGCGCGGGCCGGGGCGTGCCCGAGGGATCCCCAGGTGCGCGGGGACCTCGCTCGGGGCTGGGCGCCCCTGCTCCCTCGGGTCGACCCAGCGCCGCCTCGATGGCCTCGGGCAGCGCCGGCTCCTGCAGGATCATGAAGACCACCAGCTCACGCTGGACATCGGCGAACACGCCGCGCTCACGGTCGGGGTCGTCGGGCTCGCTCCAGAGCCCCGCCAGGTCCAGGTGGTCCGTCTCGGCGTCGAAGCTGCCTCGCCTCAGGGTCGCGTAGTCGCCCGCCGTGAACGTGGTGCCGATGAGCGCCTTGAAGTCCCCGGGGTTGGCGTAGGGGTCCAGCTTGTGGCGCAGGAAGAAGGCCGAGTCGGCGACCTTGGCCTCCTGCTTGGGCGACAGACTGCCCAGGAAGTCCTGCTCGACGCGCAGCACCTCCTCGACCGCGGTGAGGCGCAGCTGCAGCAGCTCGCGCTCGAGGTCCTTGTGCACGCGGGCCTCGGTCAGGGGCTGGGCCTGCGCCAGGATCGCGGGATCATCCAGGCTCGCGCCGGCGGCCAGCTCCTGCCAGATGGCGTCGTAGACCGCCGCCAGCTCGGGCTCGCGCGCCTCGACCATGGCGCGCTGGGCCTCCTCGACCCGCGCGCGCTCCCGGCCCGCCGCAGCGTGGGCGTCGGTGAGGCTCCGGAGCTGGTAGTCGGACAGCTCCATGTGCACGAGCCAGAGCAGGATGCGCACGCGCTGCTGGCTGTACTGGGCCTTGGGGAGGAAGGCGTAGTCGTAGAGCAGCTGGTAGAGCGGCGGCGTGGCCACCTCGTCCATGCCGGCCTCGGCCTCGGCGACCTCGACGGCCGCCGGCAGAGCCTGGGGCTCGAGGTCGCAGGCCAGCGTCAGGAGCAGGGAGAGCATCGGGGCGAATCATGGCACGCTGGCTCAATGCTGCTGCTCACCGCGCTCGCTTGCCGCACGCCGGACCCGCCCGATCTGGTGCTGGTCCTCATCGACACCCTGCGTCAGGACCACCTCGGCGTGTACGGCGCCGCTCAGGCGGGGATCAGCCCCCACCTGGACGCGCTGGCGAAGGACAGCCTGGTCTTCGACCGCGCCTACGCCTCGGCCCCCTGGACGCTCCCGTCCACGGTGACCCTGTTGACCGGGCAGTACCCCCACGCCCACGGCGTCCATGCCCAGGAGCACGATCTGGGGCGGGAGGCGTACACGCTGGCCGAGCGCTACCAGGACCTGGGCTACCACACCTGCCTGGTGGTCTCGAACCTGGTGCTCAAGTCGCGCGAGGGCTTGAGGCAGGGCTTCGACGAGGTGGACGACAGCGCCGCCAGGGCCGGCTGGGAGGTCACCGCGGGCGAGGTCACCGACGCCGCCCTGCGCTGCCTCGAGCACGATGGCCCCAGCTTCGCGCTGATCCACTACTTCGACCCGCACGACTTCGCGGGCGTGGTCTGCGACGAGAGTTCCATCCTGAAGAACTTCGATGGGGTGACGAAGGCGGCCGTGACGGAGTTCATGCGCACACGGCCGTATCGCCTGCTGTG
>CALGIB010000446.1 GCA_937915955.1 uncultured Pseudomonadota bacterium | reverse complement strand
GTGGCGCTGCAGGGCGTCGACGAGGGCGGCGAGCTGCTGGTGCGCACCTCGGCCGGGCCGGTGCAGGCCGAGCTGCTGGTCTGCGCGGCGGGCTGGCCCCTGGGTCGGCGGGTGAACTGGTTCGCCGACAAGCTCATCCCCGTTCGAGGTCAGTGGCTGCGGACCGGGGGTGGGCCGCCGCTGGGGCTGGGGGTGAGCGGGCAGCACGGCTACCTCTGGTGGCGGGCTCACCCCGACGGCGGCTGGCTGATCGGGGGCGCGCGCTGGGCCACGCCGCACCTGGAGAGCTGGGAGACCGAGCCCGAACCGCAGGTCGTGGTCGAGCAGCGCCTGCTGGGCTTGCTCGCCCAGAGCTGGCCGTCGGTCGGGGCCGAGGTGATGGCCCGAGGCGCCGGCATCATGACGCTGACCTGCGACAACCTGCCGCTCTGCGGGCCGCTGCCGGGGCGGGCGCGGATCCTGGCGTGCACGGGCTTCGGCGAGCAGGGGCTGGCGCTGGCGCTGGGCGGCGCGAAGGGCGTGGCCGAGGGCATCCTGGAGGGGGACAGCGCCGGTCTGCCGGAGCTGGTGCGGCCGGCTCGCCTGGTCTGATCAGGCCAGCAGCGCCTGGAAGATGGGGTCGCAGACCTCGCGGCCCCTCAGCGCGCTCAGCCAGCGCTCGGGGACGCCCTCCAGGCCCCACTTCACGCCCGCGGCGCCCCCGGTGATGCAGGCCGTCGTGTCGGTGTCCTCGCCCAGCTTCACCGCAGCTCGGACCGCCTCCTCGAAGCTGTCGCAGCCCTCTACCAGCCGCTGGGCGGCGTGCAGGCTGTCCAGCACGTAGCCCGAGCCTCGCAGCGGTCGGTCGGCCAGGACGAGCTCCAGCTCGGGGTGGGGCTGTAGCCTCGCCAGTGTGGAGACGGCGCGCTGCCAGGGCTCGTCGACCTCGCGCAGGAGGCCCCGCACCCACAGGCAGTAGAGCGCGCAGGCCAGCGTCGACCGGGGGTGCGCGTGGGTAGGCAGCGACTGCCTCGTGGCGTCCCGGATCAGCTCCTCGTCCGAGCCCCGATGCCAGACCGCCAGCGGCAGCGCCCGCATCAGCGAGCCGTTGCCGTTGGCGCTCTCGGAGGTGCCGCCGGAGCGCTCGGGGGGGACGCCCTGCTCGATCGCGGTCAGCGAGCTCGAGGTGCGGTCGCCGATGTCGAAGACCGCCTGGTCCACCGCGAGGTACCCGGCGTTCCGCCACTCGAGCATCCGGTCGGAGAGGTCCTGCAGGTCCAACTCTCCGCGGTCCCCCAGCGAAGCCGCGAGGCAGAGCAGCAGCGCCCCGTCATCGGACCAGGTGCCGCTGGGGACGCGCGCGTAGGTGCGGCGCCAGCCCGCCGGTGGCTCCATCTCCAGGGCGGTGTCCTCGGGCAGCTCGTGCGCGCCGCGGAACTCGTAGGGCACGCCCAGGGCGTCTCCGACCAGGGCCCCGTAGAGGCCCCCCAGCGCTCGGTGTCGATGATCCATGCCTGCAGGTTAGACCGGGGCCATGTCTGACAAGAACGACCTCCGCTTCACCGAGACCCGCGACCTGAGCCGAGGGGCCGAGGACCAGCTCGAGCCCCTGACCAGCCTGGACATCTCGAAGATCCACGACAGCGACGAGATGCTGGCCGCGATGGCCTTGACCAGCTTCTCGGGGCGCCGCCTGGGCGAGGCCGCCGAGGTGCTCGCCGAGATGGCGGCCAACCCGCGCTGCAGTGTGGTCCTGACGCTCTCGGGCGCGATGACGGTGGCCAAGATGGGCCTGGTCATCACCGAGATGGTCGAGCGCGGCTGGGTCCAGTGCATCGTCAGCACAGGCGCGCTGATGACCCACGGGCTGGTCGAGCTCACCGGGGCCAGCCACTTCAAGGCCAAGGTCGAGCTCGACGACGAGGAGCTCTTCGAGAAGGGCTACAACCGGGTCTACGACACCTACGAGCTCGAGGAGAACCTCAACGACCTGGGGCACATCCTGCGCGCGGTGTTCCGCGACATGACGGTCGACGGCAACTACGGCAGCCGCAAGCTGACCCAGTACATCGGCAAGCACCTGGCCGAGCCCGGCGTCCGCGGCGTCCTGGCCGCCTGCTACCGCAAGGGCGTGCCGGTCTACATCCCGGCGCTGACCGACAGCGAGATGGGCCTGGATCTGGCCACCTTCTACATGGAGCAGATCCTGTCCGGGAACCCGGAGCTCAGCATCCGCGACGCGCTGGGCGGGCTTCGCAGCCGCTACGACCCCTTCTACGACCTGGCCCACTACACGCGCTTCGTCCTGGACGCCGACCAGCTCGGCATCTTCACGATCGGCGGCGGCGTGCCCCGGAACTGGGCCCAGCAGGCCAGCCCGTTCGTCGACTACATGAACCGCGCGCTGGATCGGTCCGAGGGCCTGAACCGCTTCCGCTACGCCGTGCGCATCTGCCCCGAGCCCGTGCACTGGGGCGGGCTGAGCGGCTGCACCTACAGCGAGGGCGTGTCCTGGGGCAAGTTCGTGCCCGTCAGCGAAGGCGGTCGCTACGCCGAGGTGTTCTCGGACGCGACCACGGTCTGGCCGCTGCTGGTCAAGGGCGTCGCCGAGCGGCTGGACAAGGCCGGGGTCGTGGCCAGCTCGCCCGCGATCGACCTGCCCGGCTTTCGGGGCTCCGAGCTGGACTGAGGCCCTGCTTCAGCGGTCGTGGAAGTCGCAGTTGAAGGTGAAGGTCTCCTCGGAGCTGTCGCAGTCGACCTCGTAGACCTCCTCCAGGTGGCTGTCGCCGGTGGCGTCCCACTCCCAGGTCCCAGACAGCACCAGGTCGAGCTTGAGCTCCAGGTCACCTCGAACGACCTCGGCCAGCTGCTGCTCCTCCAGGTCACCCTCGGCCCGGCCGTCGTAGGTCCGGTCCGCCGCGTCGAGGATGACCCAGTCCACGTAGGCCATGTGTTCGCTGCACGCGTCCAGGCCCAGGCTCATGACGCAGGTCGCCGGCGCCGGCGGTGGCTCGTAGGCGGGCGGCGCCTCCGAGTCCTCGGCCTCGTCGTCGTTTCCGGGGAACATCAGCGCGCACGCGGAGAGCAGCAGGAGCATCGGACCTCCGGGACCAACCTGGAACCGAGGCGCTCACGAGACCATCCCCCAACCGAGGGATGGTCTCGGACCCAGCCGCCCGGGAAGATGCGGCATGCCTTCTCTCCGCGCTGTCGTCCTGCCGTTCGCGGCGTCTCTGTTCCTCGGGTGCCTCGGTGGGGCGACCTACGATCCCGCCAACGTGGAGGCGATGCTCGCCGACCTCGAGGAGTTCGAGGCGGGCACCGAGGGGCGACCGCCGATGGGGCTGGACACCTGCGTCTGCGAAGAGGACGTGGAGGACTTCGTGTACGCGGGCCGAGACGAGATCTGCCTGGACGACGACTACTACGACATCGAGAAGTGCTACGACGGCAGCTTGAGCGGCGGCGGCGGCTGCATGTTCCGCGTCTATCGGTGCCCGCACTACGACACGGACCACTACACCACGCAGCCCGACGGGCCGGACTGTGAGTACGGCGACTGCACCTACGGCACCGGCTCGACGTTCACCTGGTGCACCTGGGTCGGCGAGTGCGCGGACGGCCGGACCATCGAGTACTGCGGCGAGTTCCCCAACCCGATCGACCCCCAGGACGTCTACAGCCTGATCTTCAACGAGGGCTGCTGGATGGAGGTCGAGGGGCAGCTCGTGGCTGGGAGCCAGGCGGGCTGCGATCAGGGGCGGCACTACTCCAACGAGGACGCGGTCGAGGCCTGCGAGGTGCTCCTCGACGAGGAGGACGAGCCCGGCGGCTCCGTCGGCGACCAGTGCACCAGCCAGGAGCTCTGCCCGGGCACCAACATCCAGGCTTGCGCGTCCCCCAGCGGGGAGTGCTGGTACGAGGTGAACGGGCGCACCTACAGCTGCGACGGCTGCGACTGCCAGGACGCGGCGAACCAGATCGTCGAGAACGAGTGTTGATTGGGTGTCCCAGCCGCCCAGCTCCAGGACCCCGACCTGCGGCCCCTCCGGCTGGCTCATCACCGAGGCCAGCGCTCGCACGGCCTCCTGGCGCCCTCGGCCCCCCGTGATCCCCAGCTCGCGCCGGGTCTCCAGGCCCTCTAGCAGCGGCGGGCCGAGCTGGGGATCGGCGGCGTAGAGGAGCTCGATCTCCCGCATGAAGTCCTCGTCCGGGCGGCGCTCCCCCCGCGGCCTGCTTGCGCCCCTCGTCCTCGTAGAGCGCTCCAGCATCCGCTGCGGTCCGGGCTGGTGGCGCCGAGGCTCGAAGGTCGAGCCGTCAGCGTCGGGCTCCAGCGTCCAGCCCGTCAGCATGGCGGCCAGCGCCTCGACGTCGGCCTGCTCGTCGCCGCCGTCCACGCCCAGGGTGTGCAGCTCCAGGATCTCCCGGGCCAGGTTCTCGTTCACCCCCTCGCCGCGGCGCCGTCCCATTGGGCTGTCGGGCCCGATCGAGCGCACGCTGTCCAGGGAGAGCAGCATCGCCGGGTGCCGCGTGAGCGCCCCGGTCTGCCAGCTGGGCGATCAGCGCGCCTCGGGGGTCCGCCCGCAGCTCGTCGAGCTCGCCCGGGCGAGGGCCCAGGCCAAGGCTTGTCGCGGCGATCCAGGCGTCCATGCCCTGCCAGAGCGTGCCAGGGGCGGGCTTATTCCAGCGCGATCAGCGCGTGGCCATGTCCAGCTGCCAGCCCATCATCGTGCCGACGTGCACGTCCTCGACCTGGCCGTCGGGGCCGACCACGATGGTCGTGGGCAGGCTGGCGATGTCGTAGGCGTTGGCGGTCGCAGCGTCCGAGAGCATCACCGGGTAGCTCATCTTGAGCTGCTTGGCGGTGGCCTTGACCTTGGCCTCGCTGGTGTCGGTGCTGATGCCCAGCACGGGCACGTCGGGGTGCTCGTCCGCCCACTCGTTGAACGTGGGGATCTCGGTCCGGCAGGGTCCGCACCAGGTCGCCCAGAAGTTCAGCACCACCGTCTGCCCGCGGTACTCCGACAGCTTGTGGGTGTGGCCGTTGAGGTCCACCAGCTCGAAGTCCGGCGCGATGTCGGGCAGGTCGGGCTTGGGCCGGAAGGCCTGGATTGTTAGGAACACCGCCGCGGCGATGCCGATGGACAGACCCCAGTCACGGATGTAGCGCCACATGCCCTTCAAGAGTCCGGTCCCTGGTCGAGGTTCCACAACCTATCCCCGGAGCCGGGCCGCGGATAGAGCGCGGCCCGATAGAGTGCGCGCATGTGGTTGCTGCTGATCGCCTGCTCGTCCGAGCCCGAGATCCTGCCCGATCCGGGCGCCTTCACGGTCGAGATGTCCGAGCGGCTGGCTCACCGGCTGACCCGGCACCAGGTCGGGATCGACAGCGACCTGGCCCTGCGCGTGGTCGCCCCGGATGGCTTCGAGCAGCGCCTCGAGCTGAGCGCGCTGTTCGAGGAGTGTCGCCAGACCGGACCCCGGTGCGAGGACGCTCGCATCGCCTGGGTCGAGCGGCAGGGTCGCAACGCCCAGGCTCGCTCGGAGCCCTTCCGGTTGGGGCTGATCCGGCCTCGGCTTATGTCGGCCGACCAGGCTCGACGGCTGGAGCTGACCGGCCGACCCTGGGTGACCGGCTTGGTCGAGGTGCCCTCGCTGGACGCCGAGGGCAGCAGCCGAGGGGTGACCGAGGCCGAGCTTCGGCTGCACGATCTCGAGGTGGAGCAGGCGCTGGACCTGGCCCGGCAGCAGCTGTCCACCGAGGCGAAGCTGCAGGTCGAGGACCTCGGCGGCGCCTCGCGTGTCCTCTACTCGCCGAGGGCGGCGGATCTGCTGTTGGTAGATGCGCTCTGGACCGAGGGCGCGCTGGCGCTGCCCGCTCGCTCGGACCTGTTGCTGGTCGGTTCGGACCCGCAGCGG
>CALGIB010000445.1 GCA_937915955.1 uncultured Pseudomonadota bacterium | reverse complement strand
GAGGCCGCCGGGGACGGCGCCGAGCTGCGCGTCAGCGTCGACGGCGAGCTGATCCGCAGCGTGATGCTGGGCCCGGGGCAGGTGCACCGGGCGCGCATCGACCTGGGCGACTGGAGCGGGCAGCGGGTGCGGCTGGAGATCGAGACCCGGGCTCGGGCCAGCTCGGACTTCGACTACGTCTTCCTGAGCGAGCCCGCGCTCTACACGCCCAGCGCCCAGCCGCGGCGGGTGGTGCTCGTCTTCGTCGACACGCTGCGCGCCGACCACCTGGGCAGCTACGGCTACGAGGCCCGGGAGACCAGCCCGGTCCTGGACGCCTGGGCCCGGGACGCGCGGGTCTTCGAGCAGGCCATCGCGCCCTCGGCGTGGACTCTGCCTTCGACCCGGAGCGCGCTCTCGGGCCGCCTGCCCGAGGCCTGGGAGCCCGCCGAGAGCCTGCCCGCGCGGCTGGCCCAGCAGGGCTTCCTGACCCAGGCCTTCGTGACCAACGCCTTCCTGAGCACGCCCTTCGGCATGGGCGGGAGCTGGGCCCACTACGGCTACGACTTCATGGGCCCCGCCGCGAGCCAGGTGGACCGGGCGCTCTCGGCGCTCTCGGACTGGCCGGACCGGGATCAGCTGCTGATGGTGCACTTCCTAGACACGCACCTGCCCTACCACGAGCCCGCTCCGTTCGACGGGCTCTGGGCTGGCGAGCGTCCCTCGGCGCTGCAGGGCGTCGGGCTGGGGCGGCGAGAGCTGATCGGGCTGGCCCGAAGCGAGGCCAAAGAGGCCCGGCCCTACCTCGAGGCCCGCTACGACCAGAGCATCCGCTACGTCGACAGCGAGCTCGAGCGCCTGTTCACTGCGCTGGGTCCGCAGGACCTCGTCGTCGTGTTCAGCGACCACGGCGAGGAGTTCTGGGATCACGGGGGCTTCGAGCACGGTCACACGCTCTACGAGGAGCTGGTGCGCGTGCCGCTGATGCTGAAGGCCCCGGGGGTGGAGCCCGGGCGCGAGGCCACGCCGGTGGGGCTGATCGACCTGACGCCGACGGTGCTGGAGCTGCTGGGGCTGTCCTCCGAGGGCATGGACGGCCGGTCACTGCTGCGCCCGGTGTCCGGCCGCCCGCTGGCTCTGGGCTACGCGCTGTACGGCTCGGAGACCTGGGGCGTGCGCCGGGGCCAGGAGAAGTGGACCCACCGCGCCGGGCGCAGCCACCTGGCAGATCTCGAGGTCGACCCCGGCGAGGAGCACCGTCGTCGCGTCTCGGGGGACGAGGACGCGGCCTGGGCCGAGGCGCTCAGCGAGGGGCTGGGGCGGCCGGTGTACGCGGCGTGGCGGGTGTCCACCTCGACCGAGAGGCACTTCGCCACGCTGAAGCCCGCGTCCGTGCGGCTCGAGGGCGTCGACGTCCTGGCGGCCATCGAGGGCTGGGACCCCCTGGACACCCTGGCGGCGCCCAGGCTCGAGGGCGGCGTGGTCAGCGTCTCGGGCCCGGGTGAGGGCTTCCTGCCCTCGGAGTTCTTCGTGGTGCCGCCGGATCCTCGGCAGCTCGACGGCCTGCGCATGACAGTGGTCACCCAGGGCCTCACCAGCGAGGCGACCTACGAGGGTGGCCCAGTGGACCGGGACGGGCTGGGGCGGTCCTGGCTCAGCGCGGGCCGCGGCTCGACGATGTTCCGCGTCAGCCAGGGCTGGGTGCCGGCCGCGGTGGACCAGGGCATGACCGGCGTGTCCGCGGAGAGCGAGGGCCAGCTGAAGGCCCTGGGCTATCTGGACTGAGACGGGCGACCGGATAGAGCGCGGTGGCAAAGGAGTTCCCGATGGGCCGCATGTTCGAGAAGCGCAAGGCGACGATGTTCAAGCGCTGGGATCGCATGGCCAAGGCCTTCACGCGGGTCGGCAAGGAGATCGCCATCGCCGTACGCGCGGGCGGCGACAACCCCGACTACAACCCCGTCCTTCGCCGCGCGATCCAGAACGCTCGCGCGGTCAACATGCCCAAGGACAAGATCGAGAGCGCGATCCACAAGGCCTCGGGCGCGGACGCCGAGGTCTACGAGACCGTGACCTACGAGGGCTACGCGCCCCACGGCATCGCGGTCTTCGTCGAGACGGCGACGAACAACCCGACGCGCACCGTCGCGAACGTGCGGTTCGCCTTCAAGAAGGGCAACGGCAACATGGGCACCAACGGCAGCGTCGGCTTCCTGTTCGAGCGCATGGGCAGCTTCAAGCTGAACCCCGAGGGCCTGGATCTGGAGGAGCTGGAGCTCGAGCTGATCGACCACGGGCTGGAGCAGCTGGAGCAGGACGAGGACGAGGACGGCGGGGCCTTCGTGCTGCTGCGCTGTGCGTTCGAGGACTTCAACAACCTGCAGACGGCGCTGGACGAGCGCGGCCTGGAGCCGACCTCGGCCGAGACCGAGTACGTGCCGAACAACCTGCTCGAGCTGCCCGAGGAGCAGGCCGACGAGGTGCTGAAGCTGGTCGACCTGCTGGAGCAGGACGAAGACGTGCAGCGGGTCTTCCACAACCTGGCCTAGGGGGGCCCTGCCCCCCCTCGCTTCCCTGCGCGGCCGCTGGCCGCTCCGCGTTCTCCTCGGGCTCCTCGTCGCTCCGCGCCCGCGGCCTCCCGATCAGGTGCATGGCTGACTATTGGCCCGCTCGGGTGTAGAACCCGGACAAGGTTGTCCCCATGCTCTCCACTCTGCTCCTCGTCTGCTGCGTCTCCGGCCTCCAGCCCGGCCAGCCCCCAGTGACCGACAGGATCGACGGCGCGCGCCGCATGCCGGCGGAGTGGGAGCCCCAGGAGGCGGTCTGGCTGCAGTGGCCCCAGAGCTGGGAGGGCCAGCGCATCGAGGCCGCCTTCACGAACATCGTGGCCGGCATCGCCGAGTTCGAGGACGTGGTCGTCGTCGTGAACACCAGCGGCCTGGAGCTGGACGCCCGCGAGGCGCTGGCGGAGGTGGATCCCGACCGACTGCGCTTCGAGGTCATCCCCAACGACAGCTCCTGGATGCGGGACAACGGCCCTCGCTACGTCGAGGTGGACGGTCAGTCGGTCCTGCAGAACTGGGGCTTCGACGGCTGGGGCGGCGGCTTCGGGTCCGTGCCCTACGACAAGGACAACGCCGTGCCCGACGCCGTCGGCGGGCTGCTCGGCCTGCACGTCGAGCAGGTCGCCCTGGTGCACGAGCGCGGCGACCTCGAGGTCAACGGCCTGGACACGGCGATGGTGAACTGGAGCGTGGTCGGCCAGCGCAACCCGCAGCTGAGCCGGGACGAGGCGGTCGCCGCGTTCGAGCAGGCCCTGGGCGTCAGCTCGGTCATCGTGGTCGAGGGCTTCGATCCGCGCGACGGCACCCGCGGCCACATCGACGGCATGGCGCGCTTCGTAGCCCAGGACACGGTGCTGGTCGGGGACGACGGCGGCGCGCTGATGGACAGCGTCGCCGAACAGATCGCCGAGCAGCGCCCGGACCTGAAGCTGCTGAGGCTGGAGGCCAGGGACGCCGCCATGCTGCTGAACTTCCTGGTCGGCGACGGCTTCGTGCTGGTCGGCGACAGCCGCGACGAGGCCCAAAACGCCTTGGCGAAGAGCACCTACGAGGAGCTGTTCCCCGGGCGCGAGGTGCGCTTCGTCAACGTCGACGCGCTGTGGAGCAACGGCGGCGGCGTGCACTGCGTGACGAACGACCAACCGGTCGCGCCCTAGCTAGATTCCCCGGAACACGAACGCCGGGTCCTCGATCGCCTCGCTGGTGCACTCCGGCGGCGCCGTCACCGGGTTGCAGCGGCTCGGCGTGCCCTCGGGGATGCGCGTGACGTGCTCGCCGTCAGGGTCGACCAGGTCCGAGCTCAGCGCGTGGGCCCCGCTGGCCAGGGCCACCTCGAGGCGGCCCTCGGTGTACTCCAGCCCGCTGTCGACGCGCGTGCGGATCAGGATGTTCTGGGCGGCGGCCTCGGGGATGCGCTCGTCCCAAGGGTCGTCCATCAGGATGAAGCCCGCCCAGTCGTCCTCGGGCCC
>CALGIB010000444.1 GCA_937915955.1 uncultured Pseudomonadota bacterium | reverse complement strand
ACACGGTGGCCACCGACGACGGCGCGGCCATCGTGCTCAACCGCCGTCGGGCCGCCGGGCCCCCCGTCATCATCGTCCACGGCATCAGCAGCAACCACCACTGCTGGGACCTGACCCCCGAGCGCAGCCTGGCCGTCTACCTGCAGGAGCAGGGCTTCGACGCCTGGCTGCTGGACCTGCGCGGCCACGGCGACGCGACCCTGGACGCCTCGGGCAAGCGCCAGTGGGCGGGGTGGAGCATCGACCACTACGGTCGTCACGACGTGCCCGCCGCGGTCGACTACGTGCTCAGGCAGACGGGGTCCGAGCGCGTCGCCTACGTCGGCCACAGCCTGGGCGGCATGGTCGGCGCGATCTACGCCGGCACCCACCCTGGCGCGAACGACAAGCTCTCCGCGCTCATCGCGGTCGGCAGCCCGATGGACTTCAGCGACCCCGACCCGGTGGTCTGGAGCGCGCTGACGACGGCGGGCTTCACCTGGATCCCGGTGATCCCCTCGGACCTGGGCGGCAAGGTCGCCGCGATGCTCGACGGCGAGACGCGCACGGCCGTCGAGCGGTGGGCCCAGGACCTCCTCTTCACCGACATCCGCCCGGACCTGGTCGGCGAGATGTACAGCCGCGTGGCCAGCCCGCTGACCCGCGGGGAGCTCAAGCAGCTCTCGCTGGTCACCCACGAGGGCGTGTTCGTCGATGCGGCGGGCGAGGTCGACTACGTGCAGGCCCTGGGCAACGTGCAGGTCCCGACCCTGGTCATCAGCGGCCGCGGTGACCAGATCGCTCCCGTGGATCGGGTCTATGCCTACTACAGCTTCTCCGGGGCCGAGCAGAAGCGCTTCGTCGTGGCGGGCCGGGCCCAGGGCTTCGCGGCGGACTACGGGCACCTGGATCTGCCGCTGGGCGACCACGCGCGCGAGGAGATCTACCCGCTGATCGGGGACTGGCTGCGCTCCTCGGCCAGCCCGGAGAGCCCATGAAGAGCCAGCTGCTCACGATCGATCTGGGAACGGGCGTGGCGCTGGGGCTGGGCCCGGCCTGGCTGCTGCTGGACTGCGGCGAGGGCACCTGGGCCGCCTGGTCCCGGCGGGGTCTGCGCGCCACGGGGCCCGACGTCATCGCGTTCACGTCCGGGGCCGCCGGGCGCATCAGCGGGCTCTACGGTCTGCTGGCGGGCATGGCCGAGGCCGGCCGCGTCGACGACCTGCGCTTGCTGCACAGCGTCCAGGACGAGCGCATCGGCAACCTGGTCGGCGCCTGGCTGCAGAGCGAGGTCTCGCCCTACCCGGTCACCCTCGAGGCCGACTGGCCCGGGGCCGTGCTCATGGTCGGCGGCCTGCGCCTGCAGAGCCACGAGGCCGAGGCGGGGCTGCGGTGGACGGTCCTGGGCGGCGGTCAGCGCGTGATCCGAGAGCCATGAGCAGCTGGGACGTCCTGGTCGTCGGCCTGGGGACGGCCGGGGCCGCCACCGTGGCGGCCTGCGCGGCCGAGGGCCTCCGAGTCCTGGGCGTGGACCGCGTCGAGCTGGACAGCGCGGGGGCCGGCTGGATCAACGGGGTGCCCGAGTGGGCCTTCGAGGCCGCCGGGGTCGCCGCGCCCTGGGGGCCCGAGCTGCACGCCAAGGGCCTGGACTTCCACATGCTGGCGGGCTGGGGCCCCCGCCGCGTGCGCATGCGCGGGCACGACCTGATGGAGGTCGACATGGGCCTCCTGAGCCGCCGGTTGCGCGCCCTGGCCCAGCAGCGCGGCGCCACCCTGCGGCGGCTGCGGGTCCTGGACTTCGACGGGCGGCACCTGGAGACCAGCCAGGGTCAGCTCACCGCCGAGGTCTACGTGGACGCCTCGGGGCTCTCGGGCGCCTCGCTGATGCGGCAGCCCGGCGTGGCCCGCGAGGACCTCTGCGTGGCGGCCCAGCAGGTGCACGCGGTGACCGACCTGCAGGCGGCGCGGGACTTCTTCGCCCGCCACGAGGTGCCCGTCGGGCATACGCTCTGCTTCACCTCGATCGCTGGCGGCTACAGCATCCTGAACCTGCGCCTCGCGGGCGAGCGCCTGGCGGTCCTGGCCGGCGCCATCCCGGGCCTCGGCCACCCCTCGGGCCCGGCGCTTATCCGTCAGCTCCGATCGGAGCAGGGCTGGGTGGGCGACAAGATCTCGGGAGGCAGCCGCCCGATCCCGCTGCAGGCACCCCCGCTCTGCATCGGCGAGGGTCGCGTGGCGCTGATCGGCGACGCCGCGCGGCAGGTGCACTCGGCCCACGGCTCGGGCATCGCTCAGCAGCTCCTGGCAGCCCGGCTGCTGGCGCGGGTGGTGGCCTCGGGGCGAGGCCCCGCCGAGTACAACCGCCAGTGGCAGCGGCGCCACGGGGGACTGCTGGCGGGCGCGGACGTCTTCCGCCGCTTCAGCGCGGATTTGGGCGTCGAGCGCCTGGGGCAGCTGATGGAGGCCGGGGTCCTGACCCCCGGGATCAGCGCGGACGTGCTGACCCAGCGTCGCCCTCGGCCCGCCCCCGCGGAGCTGCTCCAGGCCGGCCGAGGGCTGCTGCGCGCCGGCCGGCTCTCGGCTCGCCTGGCGCCGGTGCTGGCCCGAATGGCCGCGCTGGAGGCCCACTATCTGCGCTACCCCGGCTCCAGCGCGGGCCTGGTGCGCTGGAACCGCCAGCGGCGAGCACTTCTCGGCTCTGCCGCGTAGTTGTCCGGTTAGGAGCGCCTCCATGTACCCCTACCTCTGGGTCCAGCACACCGAGTCCGGCCCCGTCGAGTACGGGACCTACGGGCTGATGCTCGTGCTGGCCTTCCTCGCGGCGGCGCTGGTCGCCGGCGCTCGCTTCAAGCGCGTCGGCGTCAACCCCGACGTCGTCGTGCCCTTGCTGGTGGTCGCCATCGTCAGCAGCATCCTGGGCGCTCGCTTGCTGCACTTCCTGGGCAGCCCCGGCGACCGGGCCCTGTTCCTGGCCGACCCGCTGGTGCTGTTCAACTTCAGCAAGGGCGGCATGGCCGTCATGGGCGGCCAGATCGGCGGCGTGATCGCGGGCGCCGCCTTCCTGAAGTGGAAGAAGATCAACGTCTGGAAGATCGCGGACATCGCGGGTCCAGCCATGATGATCGGCTCGGCCGTGGGTCGGGGCGGCTGCTTCTTCGCGGGCTGCTGCCACGGGCGCATCGTCGAGGGCGCCGAGGTGACCTCGCACCTCACGGGCAGCCTGTTCCCGGGCGGCGAGATCCTGCTGATGGACGGCTTCCCCTTCGTCGCGTTCAGCTACCACGCTGGCGAGACGATGGGCTCGATCTACGAGACCGCCGTCTACCCCACCCAGACCTGGGAGGGCCTGGGCGCGCTGCTCGGCTTCTTCCTGCTCAGCTGGGTCTGGAAGAACTGGCGCAAGGGCGACGGCCAGATCATGGGCATGACCATGATCTTCTACCCGCTGCTCCGCTTCCCGGTGGAGATGTACCGCGGCGACGAGGTCCGAGGCGCCGGCTACCTCGCCGAGATCTTCGCCCCCCTAGGCTTCGAGCAGGGGCTGTCCACCAGCCAGGTCACCTCGCTCTGCGTGGTGCTGCTCGGCGCGGCCATCGTGGCCTGGCGGATGAAGGTGGGGGTGGCGCCCGAGACCCCCTTCGCCCCTCCCGAGGACGACGACATCGACCTCGACGAGGGCGACGAGTAGGGTCGCGGGGCGGGGCTCGCCTCCTGCGCTGCCTCGCGTAAGGACTCGGGCGCCCCGAGCGTTGTCGGACCCACGATGTGAGGTCCCATGCTGCTCGTCCTGCTCGCCTGCACCCAGCACCCCGTCCCCGGCCCGCCTCCCGCTCGGCCCGCGCCGGTCAACAGCACGACCCGCGAGTACGAGGTCCGCTACGGCGACACGCTCTTCCTGATCGCCTCGGACTTCTCGGTGCCGGGTGGCCTCTACGCCATCGCTGACCAGAACGAGCTGGACGACCCCGACTGGATCCAGGCCGGCGAGCGCCTGCGCATCGAAGGCAGCGCGGCCACGGGGCTCTCTCCCTGGCCCAGCTACTCGCGGCCCGAGAGCGACCTGGAGTCCTGCGACGTCGCCGTCGATCACGTCCTGGGCGGCCCCGGCCTGCCCTCGGGCTTCTGCCCCTACGGCGAGATGCTGATGCTCGAGGCCCAGCTCGACCAGGACGGCGAGCGCGAGCGCCTCTACGGCTGCATGACCGAGGACACCGGCGTGGGCATGACCCACTGGAGCGTGGCCCTGGTCGACGGCCCAGCGGTCACCCAGATCCTGCAGCTGGGCAACTTCGGCGAGACCTCGATCGTCGAGGGGCCCCGCGGCTGCGAGCTGCTCGCCAGCAGCTGGGAGCGCGCGCCGGTGGGCATGTCCGAGAGCTGGTTCCTCACCGCTCGGCGCATGCACCTGCGCGGGGGCGCCCTGCAGTTCGCCTCGCCCGAGCTGCGCGCCCGCCGCCTGCTCTACAGCTTCGAGCCTGGCGAGCTGGCCGACGACCTGTCCCACAAGGACGCCAAGGTGCGCAACGTCGAGCCCGCGCTGCAGGGCGAGCGCCTGTCCCGCGAGCCCGGCGCGCTGCCCGCCCAGCTGCCCTGGAACGCCAGGGTCGGGGACGCGGCCACGGGTCTGCTCTACCCCCTGGGCTACCAGGTCCCCAACGCCCGATCCCGCAGCGTGACCGTCGAGACCCTGCGCGTGGACGCCTGGGGCAGCACCCGCACCGTCTACTGGATCTGAGCGCCGACACGGATGTCGCGATCTGGGGGACAGGTGGCCGTGAAGCCGCCTGTCCAGGCCGCGGCACGGGTGTTGCAACGTGCCGGGCCCAAGGAGTCTCCCATGCATCGCGCCCTCGTCCTCGGCCTGCTCGTCACCCTGATCGCCTGCGAGTCTGGCACCGCCGAGTTCGTCTCCATCGACGTGCCCGACGACCTCGCCGAGAGCTTCTCGCCCCAGGCGCCGGGGCTGCTCCGCACCGACGGCGGCTACGAGCTGGTGGCTACCCTCTGCGGCGAGCCGCTACCCGAGCCCGCCGAGCTGTCCAACGACCACGGCTTCGGCTGCCTCGAGGACGACCTGGACGGGCTCGAGGTCGCGCGGCAGGCCTGGGTCGAGCCCATGCCCGAGGCCTGGGACGCCGAGGCGCTCTGCGCCATGCCCCCCGCCGATCCCGCCTGGCGCGGGCTGGTCCCTGACGCGGAGATCACGGGCTCGGCGGGCTCCTTCGCCGAGGACCTGGCCGCCGAGATCGACCCGGCCTGGCCTCAGGCCGTGGGCTTCGGCAGCTGGAAGCGGGACCTCAGCCCCTGCGGGGGTAGCCTCCGCGTGGAGATCGACCTCTGAGGACCGCTCAGGGCTCGGTCACCGCCTCGGAGGGCTCGGCCTCGAAGAAGGCCACCAGGCCCCCGGAGACGGCGTCCGCGAAGGCCGCCAGGGTGGCCTCCTCCTGCCAGCGCAGGGGCTCCTGGGGGTCCCAGGCCTGGTGGGTCTCGATGATGACGCTGGCCATCTCGGGCCGCCGCAGCACCATGATCCGCTTGGCCGGCTCGTGGGTGTCGAGGAAGACCCCGGGCTCGTCCGGGTGTTCGGCGTACAGGTCGCCGTACCACTGGCCTCGATAGGGCGGGAAGCCCGCGCCGCTCAGGCCCTCGCCCAGCGCCAGCGCGAGGTCCTGACGTCGGCCGGCCAGCTCCGGGCTGCCCTCGTCGCTGTAGAGCACGCTGAAGCCGTCCTGCCCGTCGACCGTCTCGCAGGCCTTGCCCGGCTCAGGGGACCAGGTGCTGGCCTGGCCTCGCGCATCGCTGTGCAGGCTCACGAAGACCTCCGCACCCCAGGCCTTGGCCTCGGCGACCCGCGCCTTGTACTCGGTCAGCTGGCCGGGCTGGCGCGAGAGCTTGACCTCGAAGTGGCCCGTGGCCTCGAGGCGCTGCTGCAGGTCCGTGGCGATGCGCAGCATCTCGGCCTGCTCCTCGAGGCAGAAGGCGCTGGTGTTGCCGGGGTTGTTGGCCGCCCCGTGGCCGGCGTCGACGTAGACCTTGTGGACGCCGAAGCCCGCGGGGAAGGAGGCCTTGTCCGAGGACAGGCCCGAGGCCGGCTCGGGCCAGGTGGCGGCCAGCAGCAGCGAGAGCAGGGGCAGGTTCAGCATGATGGCTGGGACTGTAGCGGGCGGCTGAGGTTCCGGCGGAGCGCGAGCAGGTGTCTCAGGGCGATCTGCACACCGGCGACAGGAGCCCGGGTGCGCAGGGTGCCGCCCCGGGCCCGGCCCGGCAGGCCGTGGACCAGCTCCAGCATGGGACCGATGGCGGCCTCGGGCAGGCGCTGGCGGCGGTCGCTCAGGGCCGGATGCTGCTGAACAAGACGGGGCCTCCCTATGGCGGACTAGCCCATCTTCGGGGCGCCGGCGACGCGGGCTCGCTGGAATCCGGGATCCAGGCGCCGCGCGGCCGAGAACGCAGCGGCTTGGCTGCAACCCTGGCATCGGGGATCGGCTAAGGGGTCGGGTTCCCAAGGAGAGCCCGACCATGGCCTTCGGCAAGATCCCTCGCTTCTCCCCCAGCTTCTCGCCCGCCGAGGCGCTGGTCGCCGCCCGCTACCTGGCTCGCAAGGGCCAGGACGGCCCCGTCGTCGACAAGTTCGAGCGCGCCTTCGCCGAGTACATCGGCCACGAGCACGCCATCATGGTGCCCTCGGCGCGCTACGGCTGCGCGCTGCTGCTGCAGGGCTGGGACATCGGCGCCGGCGACGAGGTCATCGTGCCCGCGCTCACCTACTTCGCCATCCCGGCCATGGTCGCCGCGGTGGGCGCCAAGGTCGTCTTCGCGGACGTCGGCCTGACCTCGCACGTGCTGGACCCCGAGTCCTTCCGGGCCGCCATCACGCCCCGCACCAAGGCCGTCATCCCCACCCACCTGTTCGGCACCCCCTGCGACATGAAGGCCATCCGGGCCATCGCGGACGAGCACGGCGTCAAGGTCGTCGAGGACGTGGCCCAGGCCACGGGCGCTCGCGTCAACGGCCAGCGCGTCGGCGGCTTCGGGGACG
>CALGIB010000443.1 GCA_937915955.1 uncultured Pseudomonadota bacterium | reverse complement strand
CGCCCTTGGCGCCGATGAGGCCGCCGACGCCGCCGCTGACTTCGCTGCTCACCCCCTGCGTCCCGAAGACGGACTCGCTCGCGAACTGGTCGTCCCGGAGCGCACCCAGCACGCCGGCGTTCTCGGCGATCTCCTTGTCCACGGCGTTGCCCTTGGCCGCCTGCATCTTGGCGTCCTTGAGGCCGACCTGTCCCTCTTCGCGCTTGGCCCGGGCGCCCTCGCCGGCGTCGGGGTTGTTGGCGGGCGGCGTCTCCAGGCTCAGCTCGACGAAGCGGTCCGGGATCTCCTCGACGACCGGGGACTCCACGCGCTCGCTCTCGGCCAGGCGGTGGCTGACGAGGGCGAGCACACCGAGCGAGCCGGCGGCCAGCAGCACGAAGCCGACGCGGGACCTGTCGCGCTTCGGATCCGCGGACGTAGAAGGGGTGTTCGGGCTGGACATGGGAAGCCTCCAGGCGAGGCCCGCCGGACGGGGGCGGGCCTACGGATCGGGCCGCTCAGGTGCGGCACACGAACTCCGACCCGCCGCGCCGGGCGCGGTTCGTCAACGGACCGTCAGGAAGCCCCGACGCTCAGTCGTTGGCGGCTCCAGCGTCGATCCAGGCCGCGACCAGCGCGATCTTCCCGGCGTCCAGGCCGCTCGGCGGGGGCATGGGGTCGCCGATGATGCCCGCCTCGCCCTGCAGCTTCTGGATCAAGTAGCTGCCCGCCGAGTCGCCCGGGACCACCAGAGTCGCGCCCTCCGAGCCGGTGGACGCGGCGTCCACCAGGGCCTCGTAGTCGCCGTCGCCGTCGATCTCCAGGCCTCCCGCGCCACCCTGGTGGCAGGTCGAGCCCAGCCCGCAGGACAGGACCAGGATTTCGCCGTCGATGTCGGTGAAGGTGGGGGTCTCCAGGGCGGAGTCTTCGGTCTCGCCGCAGGCGAGGATCAGCAGCAGGAGCATCAGTCGGGCTCGCAGAGAACGGGGACGGTGGAGGGGTAGACCATGCCGGTCGTGACGCACATCTCGAAGGGGAAGGTCAGCTCGGCGCTGGTGTCGTTGTCCCACACGCAGGTGGTCGTGAAGGACTCGCCGGCGGCGATGGGGAAGCCCTCGTCCCAGCGGGTGATGGGCGGGTTGTCCCGGTACTGCACGTCCCACACGGGCAGCTCGTAGAGCGTGTCCGTGCTGCCGTCCAGCTTGTTGTGGTCGATGCGGAAGGAGGTGCCCCACTCGTGCATGTGCCCCAGCAGGTAGAGCATGTCGTAGTCCTCCTCGAAGACGCAGGTGATCTGCAGCTCGTAGGAGCCCGCGGGGATGTGCAGGTCCGAGGCCAGGGAATCCAGGTCGGCCAGCAGGTTGTCAGGCTCCAGCCAGGGCTGCTTGTGGGCGGTCACCAGGGCGGCGCCCAGATCCAGCGGGAGGTGATCGCCGCCGCTCGCCACCACCGAGCGAAGCTCCTCCAGAAACGACCGGCGCTGGGCTTCCTCGGGCACCCACACAGCTTAGCGGCCCCGTCCCGCCGATGGGCGCCGGTGGGGGTCGGTACAGTGCCCCATGCGCATCGGGATCGTGGGCGACATCCACCGACACTGGG
>CALGIB010000442.1 GCA_937915955.1 uncultured Pseudomonadota bacterium | reverse complement strand
TTCTCCCAGCCGAACTCGAACTCCCTGGCCCCTTCCAGCCAGTTGTCCCGCATCTCACGGACGCGGCGCAGTGGGAGCTTGGCGTAGGGCAGGTCGGTGGTGCCGTCGTTCCGGGCCTTCTTGGTCACCGGGTCCACGCTGGGCAGCTCAGTCTTCTGGATGAGCTTGTGGACCGTCTCCACGGTGGCCATGTACTGGCTGTTGTGGACGAAGATTCCTGCTTCGAGCGCGAAGTTGTGGTCTTCGTGATCAACTTCGAGGTCCCAGACCTCTCGAACCCCTACAGGCTTGATCGAGACGACCTTGTGGTTGGTGCCGGACGGGGCTTCCTTCCAGTAGGCGGGGATGCCATGGGTCTTCCGATACCGGCTGACCGAAACCGCAGCGCAAGGCACTTCGGCTGCAATGGCTTTGTCGGACTCGTATCCGATGCGTTCAGCGAAGGGATCGAGCTTGGAGGCCCTCCGAGGATAGACCTCGTTTCGGGCCTTCTTGACCGCAGGGATGCCCAACAGCTTGCGGGTGCTACGGACTGCCTGTCGTGTGACCTCAACTCCAAACTGCTCCTTGACCAGACGAGCCATCTCGGTGTCCGTGTTGTCGTGGAGAAGCCGGTTCCAGATGACCTCGTTGGTCAAGAGCCACCGGAGCCAGCCTTGCTGCCCGACAGGAGGCGGGATGTCCTTCTCGGCGCGGTACATACCGACAAGGCTCGTCGTACAGCCGGCCAGCTCGGCTACCTCGCTGTCCTTGAGCACACCGATCTTGTCTGCGAAGACGTCGAGCACAGACCCCCGAGGCCCGAAGGTCTTGTCCGTGTCCTGCCGATCCCTTCGCCCTTCCCACGCCTTCTTGCTCGCCGCAGAGCGGGTCTCCGGGTCGCGGACAGCAGCCCTCCACTTCTCTGAGTTCACTCGACCGGCGTCGATGGCTTCCTTGTGCTCGTTGTAGTGAGAGAGGTGGTCCTTGATCTCCAAGTTGTCGGGGCTGTTGTTGAGCGGATTCCCATCCTTGTGGTGGACGTGAGTCAACCGCTCTCCGGCCTCGTAGAAGCCCATGACTGCTCGATGCTCTCCAATCTGGACACCATCGTTCGCAGCAGCCACGGCTGCATACTTCCCAAACTGCTCCCCTCGTCGGAAGGGCATGAGCCGGTCGCCTTCCTGAAGCGAGCCCGCATGACGGAGCTTGCCGTTCCGCAAGAGCATGGGGTGATCCGCTGTGACCACCACAGACCCTTCCTGTCTTCCCCCCAACTTCGGGGCGTTCCACGAGAAAGTGACTTCGACGCACTCCTTCTCGCCGTGGCACCAGGCGTGCTTCACCTGTGCGGGCTCGTAGCGGTGCCTCTTCGTAGACCACGCCCAGGTCCAATCTCCAGGCTTCATCTCGGAGATTGGGACAGACCTCCTTTCGTCGAGAACGCAGGTTCTAACTGACTTTTCGATGCTGGCGTACTGGACCGCCTTCGAGAGATTCCGCATACTTGTGGCGTCAGGACTGGCTCCCTTGAGAAACACCCCGTCCTTGTCGTAGCACTTGCCCACCAGCTTTCCGGGCCGCGAGAACTGCTCCGGCTGAAGCCCAGAAGCCTTGCAGAACTCGTTCCCGAAGACCGCGAAGGCCGTCATGGAGTGCGGGTCCTTCTCCTCCGCGAAGGCCGTGAGGTAGAGCCGGACTCCCCAGAGAGCCGCAGCGATGCGAAGCTCCAACTGGTCCATGTCGGCCCCGACCAGGACGTGGCCAGGGGCAGGCACGATGATGCCGCGCTGGCCGGAGGGGAAGTTCTGGGCGTTGATGGGCTTGCTGGATGAGAGCCGGCCCGTCACGGCGACGTGGGCGTTGTAGCCGGGGTGCATCCGCCCTGTACGCGGATCCACGATGCCCCGCTTCTCCTCGCCGTACTTCTTGCGGAGTTCCTTGTCGACCCACTCGTCGTCGTCATCCCAGCCCAGGTTTGCGCCCATGTTGGACGGGCGCAGCTTGACCACGTAGGTGCCCAGGACCTTGAGGCACTTCCGGTAGCGCCGCATCAGCTTGATGATCTCGCGCTGCTCCTTCGGCACCGTCTTGAGCGTGAGCAGGGTCCGCAGGATCAGGTCGCCTGTGCTCCTGTCCCCACCGCCGGTCATCGTCTCCTTCTCCTTGAGGTCGGTGGCGTCGATGTGCGACTCCAACCCCCAGTCCGTGAAGAGGACGTCTCGCATCTGGTAGACGGAGCCGGGGTTGAAGACCGGCATCTCCAACCGGCCCCGGATCTCAGTCAGGAGCGCGTGGCGAACTCCGAGGAGCTTCCTCTCCTCCACCAGCCGCTTCTCCTGGTCCACGAACATGCCGACGCTGTGCATGTCTCCGCAGATGCGCTGCATCTTCTGGTCCATGCGCCAGACCTCGGCCTGGTCCCGAAGCGCCGTCTGGTCAGCCAGAGGCGGCAGGACGCGAGCGGTGATCGCGACATCGTTCGCGCAATATTCTGCAAGCTCATGGTCGGACTCGCCACCCAGGGCGAGTTTGTTTCCTGACCTGTCCTGCTTCCAAGAAGGAGCTTCTGTGTAGAGACTGGCCACGTAGGCGAGGCTGTGCGGCAGCTCGCTCTCGACGCTCTTGTGCAAGAGCATGGTGTCGAGGACTGGCTTCGGGTCCACTCCCATCTGGTTCTGGAGCACCAAGCGGTCGTAGTAGCCCGCGTTGTGCCCCGCCTTCGTGATGGTCTCGTCCTCGAAGAACTGGCCCAGGATGGTCCCGATCACGAAGGCGGTCGTGGAGTCGTAGAAGTCGAGGAACAGCCCTTCCTTGTCCTTGGGCTGGGAGTTGGACCGGAAGCCGATGACCATGACCTCATTCGCATCCCCGATGGCGATGCACCGGATGTGCGCTGTCAGACACTCAATCCCGTCCGTCTCGATGTCGAAGGTGTAGATCCGGTCTGGGTCGGACAGGAAGGCTCGGAGGGTGTCGGGTCCGGGGTTGTACGTGACCTTCGGAGGCACCCACTCCGCGTCCCCGCGGAACCACCGAGCTGCCTTGGCGACGTCGTTTCGGAGGACGTGAGCCCACTTCTGCTGCCGAAGCACGAAGGACGGATGCAGCGTCGGCATCACCCGCATCGGCGCACCGTTCGGGGGCCTGTCCAGCTCCATGAGGCCGCCACGGAGAGCCAAGATGCTGCCCTGGACGCCAGAGACAGCCCTGGTTCCTGTACCTCCGAGGGTGAGGAAGTTGTCGAAGCCGCCGATCTCGTTGTCGAGTCGCGGCTTGCAGCACTCCAGGGGCGTCTTCATGAGGTTGGCCGTGCGGCCTTCATCCTTGGACGCCTTCGCCTCACCCTTGTTCCACTTGCTGATCTTCGCCAGGAGCTTCTTCAGCTCGTTGTTCGGCGGTTGGCAGAGGATGGCCGAGGTGATGTGGAAGTCGTTCCGGCGCAGGCCCGCACCTCGGGCCGCCTTCATGAACTCGTTGCCGGAAGGCCCCACGAGGGGCTTCCCGATCTTCTCTTCCTGCTCACCAGGAGCCTCACCCACTACCGCGATGGTCGCAGAGGCGTGGCTCTCAGGAGGGACGACCCGACACCCTTGGAGGGGGCACTCGGAGCACCTCGCCCCGTGCGCGACCGGGTCGTAGACCATGACTACTCCGCAGTGTCGCCGGTGAGGTCACCGAGGTTGAGACGCCCATTGCCCAGGTCCAAGCCTGCGAGCAGAGGCATCTGACGGGTAGGAGAGTCGGGCAAGCCGTTGGTCGTGTCTCCTCCAGGCTCCTCCAACTCCAGTACACGGGCTTCCAGTTCCTTCACCCGGTCCCGCAAAGCGACCATCGTGCGGGCGACACCCGCAAGCTGAAGGAGAGGCATCGCCGCCGGGACTTCCAGCGGAGTGCCCTGCTTGATCATCCCGTCCATACCTGCCGCCATCTCGTCGATGGTCGCGTCAGGGAAGACCGGGATGTCTTCGAGGCTCTTGGGGCCTCCGATGATCTGGCCTGCGCCAAGGTTGATGGGCTTTCCGTCAGGTCCGAACATTGGGGCTGTCTCCAAGGGGAAGGGTGCTCGTCTCTCCGAGCTGTCACGCCTTGTCATGCCGGGAGGGAGGGGGTTCCTTGGCAGGGTCGGCGTTCACCAAAGGGACCGGCCTGTCAGTTGACGCCGAGCTGCGCGAGGAGGGCCGACTTCTGGGTCGTGTTGCCCGCGGGCTCCGAACCACCACCGCCGAGGGCCGCCGGCTGGGTGATCACGGTCTCGGTGCTGCCACCGAGGGCCGAGCCCACCGCCGCCGTCGCCTTGGCTGCCGGCTTGGCCGCGCCACCGCTCATCTCGAAGTTCTGCTTCTGCTGGCTCCACTCCATCGGCGCGAGGAAGTCGATGTCCTCGTACTTGACGGGCGGGTTGGCGTCCTCGTCCTTGGCCGTGAAGAGGACGTGGGCGACCCGGTCCTTGAAGGAACCGAGACCCAGCTTCACGGAGCCGGCGTCGAGCTGCGTCGGGGTGTAGCCCGCGCTCTCAGCCAGGCCGCGCCAGTAGTAGCGGACCTTGTCATCGTCGGAGGTGGGGCGGTTGAAGCCCGTGGTGCGGATGGTGCCCGTGAAGGGACCCTCAGCGACCTGCACCTTGATGATGACGCGGTTGGCGTTCCGGTCGGGGTTGATGTACAGGTCGGCCAGCTTGACCTTGTAGTAGCCGGTCGGGAGAACGTTGCCGCCCTTCCCGCTCGGAGCGACCAGGCCGCTCAGGTTGACGTCGAAGTCCCAGTCGCGGACGACGTTGATCTCGTTGGTGTCCATGTTGTTCCTCTGTCCTCGTCTCGAATGTGCCCCCGGAAGGGCGGGTTGT
>CALGIB010000441.1 GCA_937915955.1 uncultured Pseudomonadota bacterium | reverse complement strand
ATGAGCCAGGGCACGCCCACCCACGACGGCGTCATCCTGGACGGCCTGGCCGCCATGGAGCTGGCCATCGAGGACGCCGAGGCCGAGGAGCGCGAGGTCTACCTGCACGGCACCAGCCTGGGCGGCTACGTCTCGGTCAACGTGGCGCTCGAGCATCCGCCCGCCGCGCTCGTCACCGAGGACCTGTTCTCCAGCGCCGAGAACCTCACCGAGACCAACGCGGGCATCGGCATGCCGCCCGCGTGGATGTTCGAGGGCGAGTGGGACAGCATGGACAGGGTCGCCCGCTTCGACGAGGTGCCCCTGTTGATCGTGCACGGGGACAGCGACACCTACATCGGCCCGCAGCACGCGCGCTGGCTCTATGACGCCGCCATCGAGCCCAAGCAGCTCTGGCTGGTGCCCGGGGGCAACCACGGCCCGGCCGCGGACAGCCTGCGCCACTACGAGCTGCTGCCCGACGAGTACGAGGAGCGCCTCAGGTCCTTCTACGAGCAGCCCCCGCTCGAGTGAGCACCATGCGCTTGAGGCGCGTCAGATCCGGCGGCTTGTGCAGCACCGAGTGCCTGCCCTGGTTGATGAACTCCTGCACGCGCGAGGTGAAGGCGCCGCCAGTCATGAAGATCATCCTCGTCAGCAGCTCCGGGTGGCGCTCGATCAGGGCCTCGTAGAAGTCGACTCCGCCCAGGCCCGGCATCATCAGATCGCAGAGGATGACGTCCACGCGATCGAGCTCGGCCAGCATGGCCAGCGCCTCGGGCACGCTGCCGGCGGTGGAGACCCGACCGAGCGAGGCCAGGCTGCGCCTCAGCGAGCTGCACACCAGGGGCTCGTCGTCCACGATCAGCAGGTGGATCTCGGCGGGGGGCTCCATCGGCGGCAGCGAGATCGTCGTGGCGTTGGCGCTGTCGGGCAGGTCCAGGATGGGCAGGCACACCCGCATGCGGGTGCCCTCGGGCGAGGTCTCGGCGACCTCGAGCCGCCCGCCCAGGCTGACCACGATGGACCGGCAGATCGCCAGGCCTAGGCCGGTGCCCACGCCCTCGGGCTTGGTGGTGAAGAAGGGATCGAAGATGCGGGCCTGCACGCGGCGGGGGATGCCTCCGCCGTTGTCGACCACGTCCACCTCGACCATGCCCGGGCTCGCGCGGGCCTGGACCCGGATCTGTGGCTGGCTCTGCCCCTCGACCGCCTGCATCGCGTTGACCAGCAGGTTCGCGAACACCTGGCCGAGCCGAGCCCGGTTGCCCAGGATCATCGGGAGCTCCTGCAGCTCGCGCGCGATGGGGGCCCGGTGGCGCAGGGTGCTCTCGACCATGCTCGCGGCGCCTTCGACCACCGAGGACAGGTCCACGGGCTCGAGCGAGGCCTCGTCGGCCCTGGCGAAGGTGTTGAGGTCGCGGATGATGCCGGCGACCCGGCTGGCCCCGTCTTGAGCCTCGCTCAGGGCGGTGCGGAGCTCGGCCAGGCGGGCGGCGTGCTCGGGGAGCTCCCGCTGCAGCTCGGCCAGCTCAGCCGAGACCACGGTCAGGTTCCCGAGCACCCAGGTCAGGGGGTTCTTGATCTCGTGCGCCAGGCCCGCCACCAGCGCGCCCGCCGGGGCGCTGCGCTCCGTCAGGTACTGCCCGTGGGCCTCGGCGTTCGGGCGAGGGACCTGGAGGATGGCGTAGATCAGGGTCTCATCGTCCCAGCAGATCCGCTGCAGGTGAAGCTCGGCGGTCCGGGGGCCCTCCTTGAAACGGAGGCTCCGGCGGACGCGGAGGTCCCCGTCCTCGAGGCGAAGCAGCAGCTCGGACCAGCCGCGTCGGGTCATCTCGGGATCGAGCTGGAACGCCGAAGCCAGGTGCCCGCAGGCCTCCTGGAAGGAGGGATTGTCCAGGAGCACCGCGCCGCCGGAGTCCAGCAGGGCAGCGGGGCTGGGCATCGGGTCCAGGAGCGCTCGGGAGAGCGCCAGGAGCTCGTCGCGAGCAGGCATCGAGGGGCACGGTAGCGCGAACCGGCGGCGCGGTGCTCAGCCGGAGGCCGTCGCGCCGGGGCGGCCCCAGTCCACCCGGGGCCAGCTGCGTCGACTGGCGATGCGGCGGAGCCGAGGGTCGGGGTGGACACAGACGGGGCGACCGACCTGCTCCAGCACGGACAGGTCCGAGGTGGAGTCGGTGTAGAAGCTGCAGCTGGAGAGATCGGCGCCCCGGGCCTGGGCGTAGGCGCGCGCGTGGGCGAGCTTGCCCTCGCCGAAGCAGAGATCACCCTGGGGCAGGCCCGTGAAGACGCCTCGCTCGTCGACCTCGAAGCGGTTGCAGAGCAGGGCGTCGAGGCCGTGGTCCTCCTGGACTCGCTCGCTGAGGTAGAGCGAAGCGCTGGTCAGGAGCACCAGCTGGTCCCCCTCCGCGCGGTGCCGCTCCAGGGCCTGCAGCCCGCCGGGGCGGTAGAGCTGCCGGACCTCGCGGTCGTAGAAGCGACGCGTCCGCGCTCGCAGCTCGGCCTCGTGGGCGCCCTTCAGCGTCGAGATCGCCTCGAGCACAGCCGGCTCCATGCTCGAGACGCCCAGGTGGTACTTGAAGATCCACCAGCTCGCTCGCGCCGCCATGCGACGGCCCAGGAAGCCCTCGCGCAGCTCGCTCCGCACCCAGAGCGAGCCCGAGTTCACGGACAGCAGGGTCTTGTCGAGGTCGAAGAAGGCGATGGTCACGGGGGCCGACTTAGCCGGGCGCGGCGCGTTAGGTCGCGGGCATGGTCGCCGCGCCCCTGCAACGTCACATGCTCGGAGAGCCCCAGGCGCTGCTGCACTGGGCTCTGGACGTCTGGGGGCCCAAGCTGGCCTTCACCACGGGCCTGGGCCCGGGCGGCGTCTGCCTGCTGCACATGGCCGCCCAGCACCCCACGATGGGCGACCGGATCCGCTGCGCCTTCCTGGACACGGGCTTCCACTTCCCCGAGACGCTGCAGTACCGGGACGAGGTCCAGGACGCCCTGGGTGTCACGATCTACAGCGTGCATCCCCAGCCCTTCGGGCCCACCTGGCGCGAGGATCGGCTGGCCTGCTGCGACCACCGGAAGGTCGCTCCGCTGTCGGTCGCGCTCGAGGGCCACGAGGCCTGGATCAACGCTCGGCGAGGTGACCAGGGCGGGCTGCGCCAGGGCATGCCGCTGGTCGAACGGGACGAGACGGGCTTCGTCAAGGTCAACCCTCTGGCCCACACCGGCCGGGACTGGGTCGAGGCCTACATGAGCGAGCACGGGCTGCCCCGGAATCCGCTGCTCGGTCAGGGCTACGGCTCGCTGGGCTGCCAGCCCTGCACCCGCAAGCTCAGGCCGGGTGAGACGGAGCGGGCCGGCCGCTTGTTCGCCGGCGGAAAGACCGAGTGCGGCATCCACACGCGCCTGCGCGTCGAGC
>CALGIB010000440.1 GCA_937915955.1 uncultured Pseudomonadota bacterium | reverse complement strand
CGCCGGGCTCGTCCTCGCCCGCCTCGGTCCCGTCGGCGCGCACGAGCTTGCCCTCGAGCAGGAGCTTGCCGACGCTGCCCAGCTTGCGCCGGGTGTGCTCGGGCGGCATCGAGAAGCAGTTGGGTCCGACCTCGGTCATGCCGAAGCCCTGCCGCAGGGGGACGCCGCGATCCAGGTAGCGCTCGAGCAGGGGCAGGCTCAGCGGGGCTCCGCCGCAGAAGGCGTCGCGCACCGTGCCGAGGTCAGAGGCCTCGAAGTGGGGGTGGTCGGCCAGCATCTGGAAGATGGTGGGCACGCCCATCAGCAGCGTGATGGCCTCGGACCGGATCAAGCCCAGGGCCTGCTCGGCGTCCACGCCTCGGGTCAGGACCACGCGCCCGCCGCGGTGGAAGAGCGGGGTCGAGAGGCTGTTCAGCCCGCCGGTGTGGAACAGGGGCGTGAAGGTCAGGGTGCTGTCCTGCGGGCTCAGGTCACAGGCCAGCAGGGTGTTCGTGGCGTTGTCGGTCAGCTGGCCGTGGGTCAGCAGCGCGCCCTTGGGCTTCCCGGTCGTGCCCGAGGTGTACATCAGCACCCAGGGGTCCTGGGGGGCCACGCGCTCGGGGGCGCCTAGGGCCTGCCCGGGGCCGTGCTCGACCCGTAGGGCGTCGCCGGAGACGAGGTGGGCGAAGTCCTGGTCGACGAGCAGGACGCGAGGCTCGGAGTTGTCCAGCTGCCAGGCCAGCTCACCGGCGGACAGCCGCCAGTTCATGGGCTGGAAGACGGCGCCGAGGAGCTGGCAGGCGAAGAGCAGCGCGAAGTGCTCGCCGCGGTTGTGCGCCAGGATCGCCACCCGGTCGCCCTTCACCACGCCCTGGGCCTGGAGCAGCCCAGCCCAGAGGCGGCTGTCCCGATCGAGCTGGGCGTAGCTCCAGCGACGAGCGGACTCGACGTCGAACAGCGCCTCGGCGTCGGGGCGGGAGCGGGCGTGCGGGGAGAGCCAGGTCACTTCGCGCTCCGGGGCTCGGCGGGAGCGGGGCTAACCACGGACGGCAAGGAGGACACGGAGCGCACAGCGCCGACGGCCGCGACGGGGACGCCCACCAGGATGGCGAAGCAGGCCGCCACGCCGGGGTTGTCGACCACCGTCAGGGCAAGGCCGAAGTGCACCGCGAGGGCCAGCAGCGCCGAGGCCACAGCGGGCCTCAGGGGCAGGCGACCCTTGGTGAACAGGCCCACCAGCAGGGGCCCGGCCGAGGCCGCGACCAGCCCGTAGACACCCAGCTGACCGAGGATGAGCACCAGCTTCGGCGGGCTCAGGCTCAGGCCGATGGTGGCCAAGGCGAGGCCCGCCAGGATGAGGCGGTTGCGCTTGAGCGAGGGGGTCTCGAACAGGTCGCCGCCGAGGCTGGCCGAGATCGCCACGAGCAGGCCGTCCAGCGTGCTCATCGAGGCCGACAGGATCGCGACGGTGACCAGCGCGCTGAGCGGCTTCCAGGGGAAGGCCTGCACCAGATAGGCCGCCATGACCTGGTCCTGGGGCAGGTCCGCGGGCAGCGCGACCCGAGCGTAGGCACCCGCGAGCAGGACCAGCGAGAAGACGGTGAAGCAGGCCAGCGCCACGGCGACCATCTCGCGCACAGCGGCCCGGTCCTCCACGTAGAGCGCCTTCGAGAGCAGGTGCGGCTGGGTGGTCAGCGCGAAGCCCATCAGGGCGGGCACGAGCCAGACCTCGGCCGTGGTGCTGAACAGGCGGCTGTCCGGCGCTGTCCAGCCCGTCGAGGCCAGGGACTCCAGCGAGGCGCCGAAGACCGCGTGGCCCGAGGCCGCGATCAGCGCGGCCACGCCGAGCATCACGACCCCCTGCAGGGTGTTGGTCAGGGCGTGGGCCCCGGCCCCGCCGAAGCCCGTGTAGCCGAAGACGAAGACGACGATGCCGACCACCGAGGCGGCGTAGGGCAGCCCCAGCGCGGCCTGCATCACGTAGGCGCAGCCCACCGTGATGAGCACCAGGTAGGCCAGGTTCAGCAGGTTGAGCCCGGCGAAGAGCTTGCGCAGCCCAGGGCTCTCGTAGCGCTCACCCAGCCAGTGCGGGACGGTCAGCGCCGAGCAGCGCTGGCCCCAGGCCTGAAAGGGCCCGGTCAGCAGGATCAGGCCCGCGGCGACGCCCGCGATGAAGGGCAGCGTGAAGCCGATCAGCGCCGGCAGGCCCTCGGCGTAGACGAAGCCGGGCACGATGACGAAGGTGGCGCTGCTGGCCAGGCAGGCGCCCAACGTGATGCCCGCGACCCAGGGGCTCATGCGGCCGTCCCCGATGGCGAAGCCCGCCCCCGAGGCGGCGCTGCGCCCACCCCGCCAGGCCAGCCACGAGGTGACCACGGCGTAGACCAGGAACAGGCCCCAGGGCCAGCTCATGCGGCACCGTCCGCGGTCTCGGGGCTGGAGAACCAGGCGTCCAGCATCGGGTAGAAGACCTTGGGGCCGAAGCCGCCGACGACCACGCCGATGTGGCCGACCGGCAGCACCTCGGACCGCGCGTTCGGCAGGACCTCGAGCACCGGCAGCACCGCCTCCTTGGGGGCGATGAAGTCCGCCTCGCAGGCCACGACCAGGGTCGGGCAGGTGACGCGGCCCAGGTCGACGCGGCGACCTCGGATGGACCAGGTGCCCGCCAGCAAGGCGTCGTCCTGGTAGGCGCGGCCGATGAACTCGCGGGCGAAGGCGCCGCTGACCGGCACGTTCTCCTCGAGCCAGCGCTCGCGAGCCAGCGCGCGGACCAGCTTGTGGGGGTCCCGGCTGGCGGCCTCGATGCCCAGGTACTTGGACCAGTTGCCCATGGGGTCGAGCAGCTTGAAGGCGGGCTGCATGACCTCGACCGGGACCAGGCCCTCGGACAGGGTCGCGTCCAGGTCCAGGCCCTGCACGAAGTCGTGGAAGCGGCCGGCGTCGCTGAAGCGGAAGGGCGCGTTCAGCAGCACAAGGCTGGCGAGTCGCTGGGGGTGCAGCGCGGCGTACATGGCCGCCAGCGTGCCGCCCATGCAGTAGCCAAAGAGGTGGGCCTGCTGGGCGCCGGCGTGGCGCATGGCCCGGTCCACGCTGCGTCGCAGCAAGACCTCGAGCACGTAGCCCACGTCCTCGTCCGCGTCCTCGGGGCCCGGCACGCCCCAGTCCACCAGGTAGACGGGGTGACCGGCCTCGGCCAGGGCCCGGACCAGGCTGCGATCCTGCTCGAGGTCCAGGATGCTGGCCTTGTTGATCAGGCTCGGGACCAGCACGACGGGGAGCGCGTGCTGGCGGGTCGAGGGCGCGTAGTAGCGCAGCAGCAGCTTGTCCTGGCGGTGCACGACCTGGCTGGGGGTCTGGCCGATGGGCGGCCGCGGCGTGTGCGCGTGCACGAGGATCCCGCGCCGGACGCGCTCGACCTGCGAGAGACCGTCGATCTCGAGCAGCGGGTCGGTGACTCCAGCCAGCGGATCCCTCACGCGGCCTCCTCGATCCAGGCCAGCAGGCGCGCGGGCAGGCGCTTGCCGACGCAGACGCCCACGTGGCCGCCCTGGAGCGTCTCGGTGGTGACCGGTCCGCCCCAGGCCGCGGCGAGCCCGTTGGCGGCGGCCTCGGGGCAGATGTGATCGCTGCCCGCGGCCAGCACCAGCGCAGGGATGCTGCACCGCGACAGATCCACCGGGCTGCCGTTCAGGACCCAGCCGCCCCCAGTCGCGAACGAGTCGCGACGAATCAGCGCGTTGTCGAAGTAGCAGCCGCGCACGTAGGCCCGGTAGGCCTCGCCCGGGAAGTCGACGTTGTCGCCGGCCCACTTCTCTAGGTGGGCCCAGAGCTCGCGGAAGGCGGGGTCCTCGGAGCGCTCCCACAGGCTGAACCACTTGCCGGTCTGGCCGCTGGGCTTGAGCCAGGAGAAGCTCGCGCGCATCAGGTCGGCGGGGTAGTTGCCGACGCTGTCGATCAGGGTGTCGAGCGGGAAGGTCTCGGGCCTGGCCCAGACCGCCAAGCGGCCGCTGGCGTGGAAGTCGATGGGGGTGGCGAGCAAGGCCAGGCGGCGGACGGCGGGCGGGGTGTGCCGAGCCAGGTGCATGCTCAAGAAGGTGCCGCCGACGCAGTAGCCGATGGCGTCGACGTGCTCGGCCCCGTAGTGGTCCCGAGCGTGACGGACGCTGCGCTGCAGCGCGCGGCCCAGGAGCTCGGCGACGTAGTAGGCCAGGTCGCGGTCCTCGTCCTCGTCTCCGGGGCGGCCCCAGTCGACCAGGTAGACGGGCACGCCAGCCTGGACCAGGGCCTCGATCACGCTGCGGCCAGGCAGCAGGTCGAAGATGGTCCAGGTGTTGATCAGCGGCATGCTGATGAAGACCGGCGCGCGGCGGGGCGAGGTCGGGGCGAAGTGGCGCAGGGCCAGCTTGTTCTGCCGGTGCAGGACGGCGTGGGGCGTCTCGCCCGAGCGGGCCGAGGCCACCGGATCCTGGGCCAGGAACTCGACCGTGGCCATGTTGCGGCGCAGCAGCGTCTGCACTCAGGACTCCGTCTTCGGGGTCTTCGCGGGGGCCTTGCGC
>CALGIB010000439.1 GCA_937915955.1 uncultured Pseudomonadota bacterium | reverse complement strand
CGACCAGGTCATCGCCTTCGGCGAGGGCCAGATGACGGTCGCCCAGGTCGCCACCCTGCTCGGCATGGTCGATCGAGGCCTGCTCTACGGCTTCCTCGAGGGCCTGGTGCAGCAGAAGCCCGAGCAGTGCCTGGACGTCATCTCCCAGGTCTACGACTACGGCTACGAGATCGCCCAGCTCACCACCGAGCTGCTCGAGCTGCTGCGCAACGCGGCGCTGATGGTGCTCTCGGAGAGCAGCCGCAAGCACATCGACGCGCCCGAGGACGAGCTCCAGCGCCTGGCCGACATCTGCAAGGGCATCGACGCCGAGACCTTCAGCCGCTGGTTCGCCGTGATGCTCAAGGTCCACGACGAGGTCAGCCGCAGCAACCGGCCCCGCCTGGTGCTCGAGATGGCGCTGGCCCGGCTCATCGCGGTGCGCCCGCTGCGCCCCGTGGACCACCTGGTCGGTCGCCTCGAGAAGCTCGAGCAGCGCCTGCGCCAGGAGGGCGTGCGGCCCGAGCGCAAGAGCCTGTCCGCCATGGCCACCCCGGCCTGGACGCCCCCTCCGCGTCCGGCCGCGCCGCCCCCTCTCGTGCAGGCCCAGGAGCCGCCGCCCGAGCTGCCCGCAGCCCCGATGCCCCTCGACCAGCGCTTCAAGAAGCTGATCGACGACCTGCCGCCCGACAGCGCCCGCCTGCGCCCCGTGCTCGAGAACGCCGCCTTCGTGGGCCTGGACGGCGGGACGCTCCACCTGGCCTCGCCCGGCCACACCCACCTCGACAAGGCCAGACGCATCGCCGACGACCGCGCCCTGCTGCAGGCGGCGCACAAGGCCTTCGGCACCGAGCGGATCGAGTTCCAGCTGCGCGAGGACGAGCAGCGCGTGACCAACCGCGAGCACCGTCAGTCGCGCATCGACGCCTGGCGTCAGGAGCTCTGGAGGCAGGCCGAGGCCGACCCTGGAGTCCAGACCGTGATCGCCGCGCTGGGCGGTCAGCTCCGCTCGGTCGAGCCCACCACCGAACTGCCCGACGAGGCCTGAGAGGAGTCCCATGAGCTTCGACATGAACAACCTCGGCGCGATGGCCATGCAGCTCCAGCAGCGCATGATGGAGGCCAAGGCCCAGGCCGAGCTGCAGACCGCCGAGGGCCAGGCGGGCGGAGGCCTGGTCAGGGTCGTCGCCACCGGCGCGGGCCTGATCGAGTCCATCGAGATCTCGGATCAGGCCTACGAGGACAAGGCCATGGTCGAGGATCTGGTCCGCGCGGCCAGCAACGACGCCCTGCGCAAGGCCAAGGAGCTCGTCGCCATCTCGATGAGCCAGGCCACCGGCGGCATGCCCCTGCCTCCCGGCCTCTTCTAGGTGGGCGAGCCCCGGCGCGATCCCATCCGGCGCTGCGTGCAGCAGCTGTCCAGGCTGCCCGGAATCGGCGAGAAGACCGCCCAGCGCCTGACCTGGTGGCTGCTGAGGGCCGACGACAAGCTGGTCGCCGAGCTGGCCTCGGCCCTGGCCGAGCTCAAGCAGGGCGTCGTGGAGTGCCAGGTCTGCTGCACCATCGGGGCCAGCAGCCCGTGTCGGACCTGCGCCGACACCCGCCGGGACCAGCAGCTGGTCTGCGTGGTCGAGCGCCCCCAGGACATCGGCGCCATCGAGGCCAGCGGCGACTACCGCGGCCAGTACCACGTGCTGCACGGGGCCCTGTCCCCGCTGGACGGCGTGGGCCCCGACCAGCTGCGCATCCGCCAGCTGCTGGCCCGCAGCCCGGACCTGCGCGAGGTCATCCTGGCCACCGACCCCGACGTCGAGGGCGACACCACGGCGCTCTACCTGGCCCGCGTGCTCAAGCCCCTGGGCGTCCGGGTCACGCGCCTGGCCTACGGCATCAGCGTGGGCACCGAGATCGAGTACGCCGACCGGGTCTCGCTGATGCGGGCGCTCGAGAACCGCCAGGTGCTCTGAGATGGCGATCCACCACCTCGCCCTGACCACCCCCGACGTCGAGGCGCTCGCGGGCTTCTACCGCGAGGTCCTGGGCCTGCCCGAGCTGACCCGCCACCTCGACGAGGGCGGTCTGCGCAGCGTCTGGCTGGACTTGTCCCCTGGCATCCTGATGGTGGAGCGCGCCTCCCCTCCCGCGTCCCCCAGCGAGACCGGCTGGTTCCTGCTGGCCTTGACCATCGAGCCGGGCGAGCGCGCCGCCTGGAAGGCCCGCCTCGGCTCGGCCTGCACCCACGAGAGCGGCTTCACGCTGTACGGGGTGGACCCCGAGGGCAACCGCTTCGGGCTCAGCCACTATCCAGAGGCGGCGCCCTCGCGTCGGGGTTCAGGCCCAACGGGGGCCTCATGAACGCCACCTGGGATCTGGTCGACGAGACCGCGCGCCTCTACCGAGCCACCTACGCCTTCGGCTACGGCGGCAGCGCCACCGCCGTGCTGTTCGGCCTCGGAGACGACGAGCTGGCGCTGATGAGTCCCCCCGGCGGCTGGCTGGCCCCCGCCCTCTTCGACGCGATCCCGGAGCTGGGCCGGGTCACCGCGCTGGTGGCCCCCAACGGCTTCCACCGCATCGGCCTGCCCGAGGCCCGCCGTCGCTACCCCGAGGCCCCGGTCTTCGCCCCGCGAGCCGCCCTGAAGCGGGTGGGCAAGGTCGTCGACGGCCCCAGGGCCCTGGAGGGGCTGGGCCCGCTGCTGCCCGAGGGCGTGGAGCTGCGCGAGCTGCCTGGCATGAAGCGCCCCGACACCTTCCTGCGCGTGCAGGCCGGCCAGGGCCCGGCCTGGTACCTCAACGACGTCGTCACCAACCTCCAGGCCCTGCCCGAGGGCGCCATGGGCCTGTTGCTCGACGCCATGGGCTTCCGCGAGGGCCTGGCCCTGAACACCTTCGGCTGCCGCTGGATCACGAAGGCCCGCCCCGAGCTGGCTCAGTGGCTGCTCTCCGAGCTCCGGAACCAGCCGCCCGCCCTGGTCCTCGCAGGGCACGGCCCCGTGGAATCCAGGCCCCAGGTGCTGGCCCGGCTGCCCGGGATCCTCCAGCCCCTGGCGGGTGGATCGTAGAATCGCCCCTCCCTGGGCGCGGCTGCTTGAAAGACGTCACCATCCCCATCCCCGAGCAGATCGGCCCCTACCGGGTCCTGCGTCCCCTCGCGCAAGGCGGCATGGCGGCGGTCTTCGAGGTCGAGGACCCCAACACCCGCGAGCGGCTGGCGCTGAAGCTCCTGACGCACCGGGGCCTGGCGATGCCCCGCTTCGCCCGTGAGTTCCGGGCGCTGACCCGCCTCGATCACCCGAACATCGTGCGGGTCTACCGCTTCGGCGTGCACGAGGGCTCGCCTTACCTGACGATGGAGCTGCTGGACGGCATGCCCGTCCAGGCCTACGCCAAGTCGGTGGCGCGCCCCGGCCGCCCCAAGCGCACGCGCGAGGTCCTGCGCATCACCGCGCTCGTGGCAGACGCGCTGGACTACCTGCACCAGCGCGGCATCGTGCACCGCGACCTGAAGTCCGCGAACATCCTGGTGCTGTCGGACCGCCGCGTGAAGCTGCTGGACTTCGGCACCGCGCGCATCCTGACCAACAGCGACCACATCACGCGCCACGGCGAGTTCGTCGGCACCTTCGCGTACGCCTCGCCCGAGCAGATCACCGGCGGCACGGTGGACCCGCGCAGCGACCTGTACAGCCTGGGCGCCCTGCTCTACCGCCTGACCACCGGCAAGCGCGTCTTCGAGGCCGAGACCCCGCACAAGCTCGCCCGCATGCACGTCAACGAGGACCCCAGGCCGCCTCGCGAGCTCATCCCCCAGCTCCCCGAGGGGGTCGAGCGCCTCATCCTGCGCATGCTGGACAAGGACCCCGACCGACGCCCACAGTCCGCCAAGGCCGTCGCCGACTACATCCGCGGCAAGAACGCCACCCTGGTGGACCACGGCGGCCTGGTCCTGGGCACCAGCTCGCGGCTGGCCGGCCGCAGCGCCGAGCTCGGAGCGGTCCGGGCCGCCCTGGAGAAGGGTCGCCCGGCCCGCATGGTCCTGGTCAGCGGTCCTCCAGGCTCCGGCCGAGGGCGCCTGCTGCGCACCGCGGTGGCCGAGGCCCGCAAGAAGGGCTGGCGGGTCTTCGACGGCAACTTCGCTGGCCTGCCCGGGCTGGGCCTGATCTCCGAGCTGGTCGAGCGCTGCTGGACCTCGCTGCCACCCCGCGACCGCCAGGACCTCGACGACGAGATCGCCGTGCTCCGGGACGCCACCGAGCGCGCGCTGGGCGGAGGGGCGCTGGATCCACCCCTGCGCCACGACCTGGTCCAGGCCCTGACCGAGATCCTGGACGCCCGCTGCCGCCGCGACCGCTCGCCGGTGGTCTTCGCGCTCTTCCAGCTCGATCGCATCTCGCCCACCGCCCTGGACGTGCTCGCCGGCCTGCGCCGCGCTCTGCGCCAGCAGCACGTCCCGGTGGTCTTCCTCAGCTCCTGCCTGGACGAGCGCCAGGGCAGCGCCGCCAGCATCCGCCAGCGCCTGCCGGACGCCTTCCAGCTCAAGCTCAAGCCCCTGTCCGTGAGCGAGGTGGGCGAGATGGTTCACCACATGCTGGGCGGCAGCACGCCCAGCCTGGAGCTCGCGCGCAAGCTGCACGAGGTGACCGGCGGCCTGCCCGGCTACGTCGAGGAGGTCATGCGCGCGATGGTCCAAGGCGGGCTCATCGAGGCGCACCAGGAGGGCGCCAGCCTGACCTGGGTGGACAAGTCCGAGGGGCGGATCTCGGTCCCCGCCTCGGCCAAGGACGCCGTGCGCTTCCGCCTGGACGCGATCGAGCCCGAGCACACCCGCCTGCTCGAGGCCCTGGCCGTGGCCGGCGGCCACGCCAACGCCGAGGTCCTGGCCGACGCGCTCGAGAGAGGGCTGGACGAGACCGTGCTGCAGCTCGACGAGCTGAACCTGAGGGGCATCCTGCGGGACACCGAGGAGAGCGGCAGCGAGCTCTGGTCCTTCCGCCTGGGCATGGCCCGGGACATCGTGCTCGAGGGCCTGCGCCCGAGCCGCCGCAACGTGCTGCGCCGCAAGCTGGCCCGAAAGGTCCAGGACCACCCGCCGAGCGCCAACAAGATCCTGCTGCTCTCCGCCGCCGGACGCGCCGACGAGGCGCTCTGCGACACGCTGATCTGGGGGCCGCCCCTGCTCGAGTGGAACCGCTGCCTGGAGCTGCTGCCCGTGCTCGAGGCGGTCGACAAGGTGCTGCCCCAGCTCGAGAACACCTCGGGCGCGGACCAGGCCAGCTTCCAGCTCCTGCTGGGGCGCTGCCGCACCGTCCTGCGACCCGGGGACCCCCGCGCCGGCGAGGCGCTCGAGCGGGCCCGCGAGCTGAGCAGCCACCCGGACGTGCGAGGCGAGGTCGATCTCTACGCCTCGACCCTGCACCTGGACCGCGGCGAGCTCGCCGAAGCCCGGACCTGCCTGGAGCGCGCCGACGCCGCCTTGGCCCACAGCAGCCGGGCCAAGGTCCGCAGCCGCGTCGCTCGGGAGCTGGGCCGCCTGGAGTGGCTGCAGGGACGCTTCGGCGAGGCCCAGTCCCGCTTCGAGGAGGCGCTGGAGACCGCCCGACGCGACGGCGACGACCGCGAGACCGCCCGCTGCCTGGTGGCCCGCGGCGCGACCAGCCACGCCAGCGGCCACCTGCGCCAGTCCGAGCGCCTGCTGCGCGAGGCCATCAGCCTCTACGACACCTGCGGCGACCGCGACGGGGCCTGGCACGCCCAGGCCAACCTGAGCGAGCTGATGCGCCTGTCCTGCCGCTTCAGCGAGGCCATGCGCCTGCTCGAGCCCGAGCTGCGGGTGGCGCACGCCAGCGGCGCGATCGAGCGCTGGGCCTTCATGACCCTCAACGTGGCCGAGGTCGAGATCGAGATGCTGCGCCTCGGCAAGGCGCGCGAGCGCCTGGCGGCCATCCAGGCCGAGCTCGACGGCAGCTCCCACTTGCACCTGCGCAGCGCCATCGAGATCGCGCGGGCCCGCATCGCCCTGGCCAGCGGGGACCACGACGAGCTCGCCGAGCGCGCCACGCCGATGATCGAGGACTGCGCGCGCGCCGGGCTGATGGTGCCGGCCTCGCTGCTGCGCGCGCTC
>CALGIB010000438.1 GCA_937915955.1 uncultured Pseudomonadota bacterium | reverse complement strand
CTTCTGGGGCACGCTCCTGGCGGGCGGCACCGCGGTCCCGCTGGCGGACGCGCGCGGCGCCAGCCCCTCCGAGCGCCGACGGGTCGAGCGGGTGCTGGGCCTGCTCGGTCAGCCGCTCGTGCTCCGGGACGAGGACCTCCTCCGCGGCCCTCGCGTGCACGAGCCCCAGGCCGCCCACCCCGCGCTGGTGCAGTTCTCCTCGGGCAGCACGGGGCACCCCAAGGGCGTCGTGCTGGAGCACCGTCACCTGCTGGCGAACCTGCGACAGCTGGCCCAGCACCTGCCGATCCGGGCCGCCGACCTGAAGCTCACGTGGATGCCGCACTACCACGACATGGGCCTGATCGGCTGCCACCTGCTGCCCACCTCGATGGGCATGGAGCAGCTGCGCATGCGCCCCGAGCAGGCCATGCGCGATCTGCGGACCTGGCTGTCCGTCGCCCAGGACTCGGGCGCGACGCTGCTGTCCACCACGAACTTCGCCTTGGCCCGCGCCTGCAAGGTCGTCGGTGGCTTCGACCTGTCCCGCGTGCGCCACGTCTTCAACGGCGCGGAGCCCATCTCGGCCGGGGTCTGCCGACGCTTCTGCCAGCTCTCCGGCCTGCCCGAGTCAGTGCACATCCCGATGTACGGCCTGGCCGAGGCCACCGTCGGCGTGGCCGCCCACCGCACCGGAGGCCTGGAGACGCGCGCGGTCGAGGGCGGCGAGCGCGTGGTCATCGGCGCGCTGCTGCCCGAGCTGCAGGCCCGGATCCAGGGCGGCGAGCTGCAGCTCCGAGGCCCCAACGTCTTCGAGCGCTACTGGCAGGACGCGGACGCGACGGCCCAGGCCTTCGAGGACGGCTGGCTGAAGACGGGCGACCGCTGCGAGCTGGTGGACGGGCGCCTGCTGGTCGTCGGCCGGCTCAAGGACCTCATCTGCGTCAACGGCCGCAACCTGCACGCCGACGACGTCGAGCAGATCGCCGAGCAGGTCCCGGGGGTGCGCTTCGCCGTCGCCCACTCCGCCTGGGTCGAGGACAGCGAGGCGCTGGGCCTGCGCGTCGAGCTGAGCCGAGAGGCCGAGGCCCCGGCCCTCTGGGCGCTGCGGGACCGACTCCGAGCCGAGCTCGGGGTCGAGCCCGTGCTGACCCCCGTCGACGGCATCCCGCGCACCACCAGCGGCAAGAAGCAGCGCGGCCTGGAGCTGCCTCGCTCCGAGCGCACGCTGAGGGCCCTGATGTCGGCCTACGAGCAGCTCACCGGGCGGGCGGCCCAGGCCGACACCGAGCTGCGCGCCCTGGGCACCAGCAGCCTCGAGGCCGTCGAGCTGCTCGCCCGCCTCGAGCAGCGCTGGGGCGTGCTCCTGGACCACGCGCTGCTCCGCGAGGCCAGCCTGCGCACCCTGGCCCTGCGCCTGGACGAGGGACCGCCTCGCCGGGTCGCTCCGGCCTCGATCCGCAGCGAGGCCTTGTCCATCCAGGCCATCGCCTGCCGCCTCCCCGGCGCCGACAGCCTGGAGCAGTTGGCCGCGAGCACCGGCTTCGCCACCCACATCGAGGCCCTGGAGCCCGCCGACCTCGACCCCGCCGAGGCCGCCATCCTGGATCCCCAGCAGAAGGTGATGCTGTCGCTGGCCGAGCACATGGTGGTCCCCGGATCGCGCACCGGCGTCTTCATCGGCGCGGGCCAGCAGGCCTTCTCCCGAGGCCTGGATCTGGCCGAGCCGCTGCACCCCGCGACGATGGCCGGCAACCTGCTCTCGGGCATCGCCACGCGCCTGGCCCACCGCTTCGACCTGAAGGGACCCGCCCTGACGGTGGACACCGCCTGCAGCTCCAGCCTGGTCGCCCTGCACCTCGCCGCGCGCTCGATCCGGGACGGCGAGTGCGAGCAGGCCCTGGTCGGCGGCGTGAACCTGAACCTGGACGGCCCCGCCGAACGCCTCTTCGAGCTGGCCGGGGCCTTGTCCCCCACCGGCGTCTGTCGGCCCTTCTCCGAGCACGCCGACGGCACCGTCCCAGCCGACGCCGCCGTGCTGCTGCTGCTCGGTCGGGGCCCCGGTCTGGCCGAGCTCCTGAGCACCGCGGTGAACAACGACGGGGCCAGCCTGGGGGTCATGGCCCCCAACCCCGCGGGCCAGGAGGAGGTCCTGCGCAGCGCCCTGGACCGGGCCGGCGTCCAGCCCGATCAGGTCCGCTACGTCGAGGCCCACGGCAGCGGCACCCGGGTCGGGGACGCGGTCGAGGCCTCGGTGCTGCGCCGCGTCTACGGGCAGGTCCCCTTCGGCTCGGTCAAGGGCCGGGTGGGCCACGGCCTGGCCGCCGCGGGCCTGTCCGGCCTGCTGCACGCGCTCACGAAGCTCGAGGACGGGCAGCTGGGGGCCGTCTCGAGCTTCGGCTTCGGAGGCACCAACGCCCACTGCATCCTGCGCAAGGGCTCCACGCTGGACCCGGCGCCGAGCCGGGCCCCCGAGCCCCTCGAGGCCCCCGTCGATCCGGCCAGCTGGCTCCACCGGGTCCAGCGAGATCCCGCCGGCGGCCTGACCTGGACCCGCCTCGAGCCCGGGCCCACGCGCCTCGTGCGAGGCGGCCGGTACCTGGTGACCGGCGGCTCGGGCGCCCTCGGGCGCAGCCTCTGCGCCTGGCTCCGGAGCCGCTGGCAGGCCGACGTCCTGAGCCTCTCCCGGCGCGACGGCCTGGACCTCACGGACGGCCAGGCGGTGAGGCAGATCCTGCCCGGCCTGGGTCACTTCGACGGGGCCTTCCACCTGGCCGGCAGCCTGGAGCAGCCCGACGTCAAGCGCCGCTCCCTGGAGAACCTGCTGGCCCTGGACACCGCCTGGTGGTGCCTGTTCAGCTCGATCTCAGCCACCCTGCCCGGCCTGGACGCGGGCATCGAGGACTACGCCGCGGCCAACGCCTGGCTGGACGAGCAGGCCAGGGGCAGCCCCCGGATGCAAGCCGTCGCCTGGCCGCCCTTCGCGGGCGGGGGCATGGCCGGCGACCGGACCGAGGCCTACCGACGCCGCGGCATCCCCAGCATCGATCCCGAGCTGGCCTGGGCCTGCCTGGAGCTCGCGCTGGGCAGCGAGGAGGCCCACGTCGTCGTGCTGCCCCGACCCGAGCTGGACCGGCGCCGCGAGCTGCCCGAGGACCTCCAGCAGCGGCTCCTGGAGCTGGTGGCCGCGCGCTCGGAGGCCGAGCCCGAGGACATCTCGCTGGACGCCCGGCTCGTCGAGCTGGGCATCGACTCGGTGGCCGCGCTGGACCTGATCGAGGACCTCGAGGAGCTGCTCGGCTACCGCCTCCCCAGCACGCTGGCCTACGAGCACCCCACCCTGCGGGGGCTGCTGGGCGCCCTGGCCGGCCAAGGCGTCCACGAGGCCCCCACGCCCCAGACCGGGGACGCGGTGCTGCCCGCCCAGGAGACCTTCCTGGTCCAGCGGGCCTTCTTCCCGGACATCCCCGGCAACGTGCTCCTGGGCTGCCGCCTGAGCCGCGCTCTGGACCAGGAGCACCTCGCCAGCGCCTTGAGCGCCCTCGGTCAGCGCCACCCCGCGCTCTGCAGCCGCTTTTCGCGCCAGGACCAGGCCTGGAGCGAGCTGCCCGGCCGGCCCCCGGCGCTGATGTGGGGGCCCTTCTCGCTGGAGCAGGTGCACGCCCGGACCTTCGACCTGGAGCAAGGGCCGGTGCTGCGCTGCTACTGCGACGGCGAGCGCCTGGTGCTCAACGGCCACCACGCCGCCATCGACGCCTGGAGCCTCCAGCAGGCCCTGCGCGATCTGCTGGAGCTGGTCCAGGGTCGCGAGCTGGTCCCCCTCCGCAGCGACTGGGCCCAGGCCCGCGCCGCGCTGAGGGCGGCCGGCCAGCAGGACAGCGCCTTCTGGGAGGGCCGCCTGGCTGGCGCGCCGCCGCTGAACCTGGACTGGGCAGGGCCGGTGGACGCCCCCACCGCGGCCCCCGTCCGGTTCGAGCTGCGCAGCCTGGACGCCGAGCGCACCGCCTCGCTGGCCGAGCGGGCGCGTGAGGCCGGGGTCTCGCTGCCCGCCTTCGTGCTCTCCGCCTACCTGCAGCTGCTCTTCGATCACAGCGGCCAGCACGACCTGACCGTGCGCGTGGCCCAGGGTCGCCGCGAGCTCAAGCTGCCGGACGTGCGCCGCCTGGTCGGCTCCTTCGCGGACTCCCTGCCCGTGCGGGTGCAGCTCCGCCTCGACGAGGACCTGTCCAGCCTGGCCCGGCGGGTGGCGGAGGAGCTGGCGCTGGTCCGAGCGCACGGCAGCTCCTCGGCCCGGGGCATGGCGTCGCTGGGCAGCCGGGGCCGCTCGGGCCCCGTGGGCCTGGCCCCCGCTGGCTTCTCCTTCCCCCTGGTCCCCGCCCCCGCGCGCATCGGCGAGCTCGAGCTCTCCGAGGTGGTGGGCGCGGCCGCCAACGGCTTCACGCGCCTTGGCCTGGTCTGCTGGCTCTTCGACGGCCGCCTCCACCTGAGCTGGAACTTCCCGCACAGCCACCTCTCGCTCCAGACCGTGCGCCAGCTGGCCTCGGGCCTCGAAGTCCTGCTGACCGAAGCCCCCGAGCCCCTGCCCTCGACCCTGCACGGACGGGTGCTGCGACGCTGTCGACAGCACCCGGATCGCCTCGCCGTCCAGGGCCTGTCCTACGGCGATCTGGATCGCCACTCGGCGGGCCTGGCCTTGCGCATCCAGGCCGAGGGCGGGGCCCGACGCGTCGCTGTCCTGGCCCACCCCTCGGCCGAGGCCGTGGTCTGCTTGCTGGGCATCCTGCGCACCGGCGCCCACTACGTGCCGCTGGACCCCAGCTGGCCGGACGCGCGCATCCGGCAGGTCCTGGCCCAGGCCCGCCCCGACCTGGTCGTGACCCTGCCCGAGCACAGCGAGCGGCTGCCCGGAGCCATGGTCATGGACGAGCGCCAGGCGCTGCTCGGGCCCGACGAGCCGGCTGAGCTCGCCTACGTGATGTTCACCTCGGGCAGCACCGGCCGACCCAAGGGCGTCGTGGTGCCCCACAGCGCCTGCCTGGGCTTCCAGGCCTGGGTGAAGCGGGCCTTCGGCGTGACCGAGCGGGACCGCTTCGTGCAGACCAGCAGCCTTGGCTTCGGCGGCAGCGTGCGCCAGATCTTCGCGCCGCTGCTGTCCGGGGGCAGCATCCACCCCGTCCCGCGCGAGATCGCCCGCGACCCCGAGGCCCTGCTGTCCTTCATCGAAGACCAGGGCATCACGGTCTGGAACTCCGTGCCCAGCCTCTGGGGCCACCTGATGGGGGCCATCGAGCGCCTCGCACCCGACCTGTCCCGCCTGCGCTGGTGCCTGATCGGCGGCGAGGCGGTGCCCGCCAGCATGGTGCGTCGCTGGCGACAGCTGGTGGGCGACCAGGTGCGGCTCGCCAACCTGTACGGCAGCACGGAGACCCTGGTCAACGCGACCTGGTTCGAGGTGGTGCGCGACCCCGACGGGCTGCACACCCCCATCGGCTGGCCGCGGGCCTTCCAGCAGGTGCACCTGCTGGACGAGGTGGACGGGGTCGGCGAGCTGGCGGCCAGCGGCTGCATCGCCTCGGGCTACCTGGACCCCGAGCAGACCGCGGCGGCCTTCGTCGAGCTGCCCGGGGTGGGCCTGGCCTACCGCACCGGGGACCTGGGGCGCCGCCTGCCGGACGGCAGCTTCGTGTACCTGGGTCGACGGGACAGCCAGGTCCAGATCCACGGAAACCGGGTCGAGCTGTCCGAGATCGAGCACGTCTTGATGGAGCACGTGCAGATCCGCGGCGCCGTGGTGGTCTACCAGGACGGCCAGCTCTCGGCCACGGTCGAGGGGCCCACGCGCGACCTGCGCGAGTGGGTGGCCGAGCGCCTGCCCGACTACATGGTGCCCCACCGCTTCCACAGCCTGGACCGGCTGCCTCGCAACGCGGCCGGGAAGACGGACCGGCGCTCGCTGAGCCAGGATCCACCGGCCTCAGCGAGCCCGCCCAGCGCCTCGACCCAGGAGCTGGGGGAGCTCTTCCGACAGGTCCTGCGGCTCGAGCGCCCCGTCGCCGCCGAGGAGGACTTCTTCGCCCTGGGCGGGGACTCGGTGCTGGTCCTGGAGCTGCTGGACCTGGTGCGTCAGCGCTTCGGGCGCGCGCCCTCGCCGCTGCGGGTCTACGGGCAGCCGACCGTGGCCGCCCTGGCCGGCATGCTGGAGCAGTCCCAGGACGCCGGCCCGCTGGGGCAGGTCCACAGCACCGGCCTGTCCGCCGTGCAGCGCGGCTTCTACCTGGCCCACCGCGCCCGCCCCGAGGAGCCGCCCACCTGGAGGGCCTGCCTGCCGCTGCGGGGTCCGCTGGAGCTGCCTCGCTTCTTGGCCGCGGTGGACGAGCTGGTCCGCCGCCACCCGATGCTGCGCACCGTGTTCGAGGACGGGCCCAGCGCGCGGGTCCTGGAGGGCGTGGAGCCCTGGGTGCAGGTCGACGACCTGAGCATGCTGGCAGACCCGCAGGCCGCGCTCGAGCAGCGCTGGCGCGAGGAGCAGCTGGTCCGCCTGCGCCTGGACCAGTGGCCGCTCTGCCGCCTGCGCCTGTGTCGGCTCGGGCCCCAGGACCACCGCCTGCTGCTGACGGCCCACCACATCATCGCGGATGGCTGGAGCGCCTGGCTGATGATGGCCGAGCTGCTGGCCCTGCACGAGGGCCACCGCCTGCTCCCCGCGCCCGCCTTCGCCCCCCTCGCCGAGCTGCCGCACGACCCCTGGTGGGCCCAGGAGCTGGAGGGCCTGGAGCAGGACCCGGCCCCTATCGAGCCCCAGGTCGAGGCCTCGGTGAGCCTGGAGCCCGAGGTCTGGGAGGGCCTCCAGCGACGCGCGCGACGCGGCTCGACGAGCGCCTTCGTCGTGGTGCTCTCGGCGCTGTTCACCGCCCTGTCCGAGTGTACGGGGCTGCACGACCTGGCCATCGGCGTGGCCCACGCGGCCCGCCCCCCCGAGTCCACCGGGGTGGTCGGGCCCTTCGCCCGAGGCCTGCCCATCCGCAGCCGCCCAGGCCTGGAGCAGGTCTCGGCGGCCTGGCGGCGCGCGCTGCCCCACGCGGA
>CALGIB010000437.1 GCA_937915955.1 uncultured Pseudomonadota bacterium | reverse complement strand
CGGCGTGCGCTCGACCCTGCTGCTCGTGGGCGAGCCGGGCTCGGGTCGGGTGGAGCTGGCCCGTAGCATCCACGCGCTCAGCGGACGCGCCGCCCGGCCGTTCCGCGTGATGGCGCGCCCGGGCCTGCACTCCAGTCAGGAGCTGCTCAGCGCGGGGACGCTGCTGATCCCGAATGTCGACCTGCTCGAGTCGGCGGAGCAGCGTGAGCTGCTGCGCCTGGTCGAGGACCTCGAGGCCCGGGACGAGGCGCCGCGGGTGGTGGCGACCGCGTCCTCGGAGTGGTCGCGAGGTCTGGCCAACGACCCCAGCGCCCAGGCCCTGTACTACCGCCTCGCGGTGCTCGAGATCGGCCTGCCGCCGCTGCGGAGTCGGCCTCAGGACCTGCCCGAGCTGCTCGAGGCGCTGCTCGTGCTGCGCGAGCAGGCGCTGGGCCGGACCGCGGAGCGCCCGGACGCCCAGCAGCTCGAGCGGCTGGCTCGCCACCCGTGGCCCGGCAACCTGCGGGAGCTGGCTGCCGTGACCGAGCGCGCCGTAGTCTTTGGGGCCTCGGCCTGGTCCCTCGGCGACGCTCGGGCCGCCTCGGAGCCCGTGGTCGGCCTTCAGCCCATCGACGACGGCTTCTCCCTCGCCGGGCACATGGATCGGGTCGAGCGCGACCTGCTCGTGCAGGCTCTGGAGCAGTGCGGCGGCGATCGGGGCGAGGTCGGCCGGCTCCTCAACGTGGAGCGCAACACGCTGCGCTACAAGCTCAAGAAGCACGGGTTGTTGGATCCTTGAGCGCTCCGACCGAGCCCGACGGGGCCGAGGGTGTGGCCCGCAAGGGTGCGGTCCGTAAAGGACTGCTCATGGTGGGGGTCGCGCTGGCCGCGATCCTGTTGTCGGTGCTGGCGCTGTCGAAGACCGAGATCGCCGCAGACGAGATCGCGACCCTCTGGGAGCAGGCCAACGCGCCGCTGCTGGTCACCTCGCTGCTGATGATGACCCTGGCGATGCCCATCCTGGCGCTGCGCTGGCGAGCCCTGATCCCCGGCGGGGAGAAGGTCGGAGTCTTCGGCCTGACGGGCATCTTCTCGGCCGGGCTGCTGCTGAACTACGCGCTCCCCGGTCCTGTGGGCGAGTTCGCCGCGGCCGTGCTCGTCCAGCGCCGCTACGGCATCCCGGCCGAGAAGGCGCTGGCCGGTGGTGTCTACGCGCGCTTCCTGGGGCTGGCCACGGCTGGGGCGATGGCGGGTCTGGCCTGGGGCTTCGGGGACCTGCCCGTGCCGGAGGAGTACGAGAGCCTTGTTGGGGGCGCGGCGCTCTGCATCGCGCTGGGAGCTGCGGCGCTCGGGGTGCTGGCGTTTCGGCCGACCCTGCTGCGGCAGATCTCCCAGAACATCAACGGGCGCCTCGGCCACGGGCTGCCCGGGCTGCTGGGCCGCGCCTTCACCCGGCTGGACGAGCTGGTCGCGCGCTTCGCGCTCGCCATGGCCCAGGTCGGCAAGCTGGGCGTCAAGCCCTACCTGATGGCCGTGTTCTGGTCGATGGTCGCCCACCTCAACGTGGGCGCGAGCATCGTGCTCGGAGCGCACGCGCTGGGCCTGGAGCCCTCCATCGCCGGCGTGGTCTTCACCTACTGCGCGGCCACCGCGGCCGTGGTGGCGCTCTTCGCGCTGCCCGGTGGTCAGCTCGGCTTCGACGCCGTCTTCGCGACCTTCTTTACGGTCACGACGGGGGTGGACCTGCCCGGCGCGCTGGCGATGACCCTGGTCGTCCGGGTCCAGCAGATGATCATGCTCGTCATCGGCGCTGCGGCGCTGCCGCTGGTCGAGCGCGGCGCGCCCCCGCTCAATCCAGGGACCAGCCCCCCTGATCCGGCTTCTCGTCCACCAGGCTGAGGCTCGCGACCGCCAGCCACTCCTGACCCTCTACCCGACCCGCGACGCGCAGGTGCAAGCTGGGGTGCGGCACGTAGAGCAGGCCAGCGTCGAAGGCGACGGGGTCCTTGCCTCGCGCCCACTCGCCCCGGACCACGGGCTGGACGCTGCCCTCGGGCAGGAAGCGTGCCTGGGCCGTGAAGGCCGCCTGCCAGCTGTCTCGGTCCGCGCCGACGTAGGCGTCGCCGCCGAGCTCGACCACCTCGCCCAGCGGGGCCGCGATGTGGGCCGAGGACGCCAGCTTCATGTCCACGGGGAAGGTGTGCAGCGCGAGGTGGCCATGCACCCCCTCGGGCTCGCCCAGGCGGAGGCCGCCGCCGATGAGCGGCTCGCCGACCGGGTCGTCCAGGGGGCCAGCCGTGACACCGCCCCAGACCCCCGGCGAGAGGACGCCGCCGGTGTCGTAGACGCCTCGGGCGCCCAGCAGCACGCCGGGCCAGATGCTCGCGAAGCCGCGGCTGTAGACAGGCAGCGCGTTGCGCCAGGCGTCCTCGGACTCGTTGCCGGTCGGGAGGGGCTGGAAACCCACGGCCAGCTGCCAGCTGCCGACCCCGAACAAGCCGGCGCCCCACTCGGGGAAGACCTGCAGCTCGCCGCCCTCGCGGCGGATGCCGTCGTAGGCCCGCTGCCCCAGCTCGAGCTCGGCGCGGAGGCCGATGCTGCCCGTGGTCAGCAGCGCGGCGATCTCGGCCTGGCCGATGCCGGCCCCTGCGTCGCCCTCGGCGGCGTGGCCGAGCAGCTCCAAACCGGCCCCGACCTCGAACTCGGTGGCGGTCGCGGGCCGCAGCAATGAGAGGAGTATCGACACGTCAAGAGTCTACTGTCTCTTCAACTGCGGCTGGAGGAAGATATGTGAACCCAGCCAGTTCGCGGCCTGTCCAAGGTCGTGATTCGACCCGGAGCCCGAATGTCCCTCCTCTCCCTCGTGTTCGTCCTCGCCTGCGGCGAGAAGAAGCCCCCCGAGGCGGCCGCCGAGGCCGTGGTCGAAGCGCCCGCTCCGGAGCCCGAGCCCGAGCCCGAGCCCGAGCCCGAGCCCGTCATCGAGGCTGCCCCCGACAACGCCGACTTCAGCGCCACCGTCACGTTCGGCGACGGCCGCACCAACAGCGGCCACGTCCGCCGCGTCGAGCGCAGCTCGGACTGGTTCGCCGAAGAGGGCTGGGAGGACAGCGGCTACAAGCTCAAGCTCGAGCTCGAAGGCAACGGCACGCTGCAGGACGCCGACTGGAAGGACATCAAGAGCATGTCCATGAAGGC
>CALGIB010000436.1 GCA_937915955.1 uncultured Pseudomonadota bacterium | reverse complement strand
CCTCTCGGCGCAGGTAGGGCGGCAGCGGCATGCGGCCCAGACGCGCCATCAGGTCGGCCGGCTCCGGCGCGGTCTGGAGCAGCCAGCTGCCGTCCTCGAAGCGCTCGAGGAGGGTCGCCGAGCCGCCGTCCAGCGCCAGGCGCTCGCCCACCCTCAGCTTCCGTCCGGGTCGGACCAGGGCGCGCACCGGACCGGGCCCGGCTCCCAACAGGAAGAGCTCGACTCGGCCTCCGCTGCCACGCCTGGCGAACAGCCGCGCCGGCAGGACGCGGGTCTCGTTGACGACCAGCAGGTCGCCGGCCCGGAGCAGATCCGGCAGGTCCACGACCGAGCGGTGCTGGGGCCGCTCGCCGTCCACCAACATCAAGCGCCCGCCGTCCCTCTCAGCCGGGGGATGGCGGGCGATCAGCTCGTCGGGGAGCTCGTAGCGGTAGGGCGCCAGCGGGTCCACAGGCCCCTGGCTATCGCGTCGCTCAGGCCTTGCGGTCGCTCATGCGGATGAAGCGCTCGTCGTCCTCTTCGGCGGCCCCGTCGCTGTCGGCCGCGCGGGGGGCCGGGATGCGCTTGAGCTCCACGTGCCGAGGCGCGTCGATGCAGAGGCGAACCCAGTTGCCCTTGATTCGCTTGATGTAGATGCGCACATCGTCCCCGACCTGGAGGATCTCGCCTTCCTTCTGGGTGAGCACGAGCATGGGTGGCCTCCGAGTCAGTACGTGCAGCATACGCCGCGATATGGGGTCTGGTCACGCACGGAATGGACCATGACGCAGCCCCGAACCTTCCGCCGCAGGCCGGCCCAGCCCTCGCCCGCCCTCCCCACCCTCGACGAGAAGGAGGAGAACGCGCCTGCACCGGTGGAAGCCACGCCAGCGCCGCTCCCGGAGGTTCGCGCGGAGCCCGCCCTCGACCCCTCCGCGTTGGAGGATCTCGCGTCGATGTCCATGTCCGATTTTGCGGCCGCGATGGACGGGATCGGAGGCCAGACACGCCGTCAGCGGCTGTCCCCCGGCGACAGCGTGACCGGCACGATCGTCCGGGTGGGAAACAACGACCTGTTCGTGGACCTGGGCGGGAAGTCCGAGGCGACCCTCTCCAGGGAGGAGGCGCCCGAGGCTCGGGTGGGTGACGCGATCTCGGCCTACGTGCTGAAGACCGGGGACGAGCTGCGCCTCTGCCGCAAGCTCAGCGGTCGCAACGCCCTCGAGGGGCTCGAGGCCGCGCTGGAGTCCGGCATCCCCATGGACGGACGGGTCGCCGAGCGCAACACCGGCGGCTTCGTCGTCGAGCTCGGGAGCGTCCGCGCGTTCTGCCCCGTCAGCCAGATCGATCACCGGCCTCAGCCCGATCTGGACGTCTACATCGGCCAGACCCTGGCCTTCAAGGTCATCGAGGTGCGGGGCAAGGACGTGGTCGTAGGCCGCCGCGACATCGCGGCCGAGGAGTCCGAGGAGCGGGTCGAGCAGCTCTGGAGCACGCTGAAGGCCGGCGCCATGCTGGACGGGACCGTGGCCTCGCTCCAGGACTACGGCGCCTTCATCGAGCTGGGCGGCGTGCAGGGGCTGGCGCACAGGAGCGAGCTGACCTGGGACCGCAGGGCTAGGCCGGCGGACCTCTTGAAGGTCGGCCAGGCGCTGCGAGTGCAGGTGCTGGCGGTCGACAAGGAGACCCGCAAGATCAGCCTTGGGCTGAAAGACAAGCTGGGCGAGCCGGGCGCTGACCAGGACGCCCCCCGCTCGGGCCGGCTGATGCCCGAGGGGGGCATGGGCCTCTTCGCGGCGGCCTTCCAGAAGGCCAACAAGAAGTAGCTACTCGACGGGGTGCCCCGCAGCGATCCAGCCCTGGGTGCCGCCGTCCACGTTCTGGACGCCGGTGAAGCCCTGGCCGGCCAGCAGCTCGCTGGCGGCCTTGCTGCGCCCCCCGACGGCGCAGACCACGGCCATGCCCGAGCGCTGGGCCTCGAGCTCGCCGAGGCGCGACTCCAGCTCCTGAAGGGGGATGTTCACGGCTCCCGGGATGTGGCCCCCGGAGAACTCGCCGGGCGTGCGCACGTCCAGGACGAAGGGGCGGGCGTCCATGGCGGCGAGGTCCGCCACCTGGATCGTCTCGAAGCTCCCGGCCGACGGCGCCTGGTCGGCGGGCGGCTGCACCGCGGGTGCGGGGGGCGGCGTGGCGCTGTCGGTGCCGCAGGCCAGGGACAGGATCATCAGCAGGTTCATCGTTGCTCCGTCTGGACCAGCGTCAGCTCGATGCCGTCGATGTCTTGATGGCCGAGCGTCAGGGTCCGGGGGTAGACCACTTGAGGGTCGTCCTCCCCTACCCCGTCCAGCCCCGGGTCGGCCGCAGCGCGGACCCTTACCTGGCCCAGGTTCGGAGGAACGGGCAGGTCGAAGGTGCTGTTCGGGCGGGGCAGGATCAGCTCGGCGATGAGCAGCACGGGGCCCTCGTCCTGGATCTGGAGCACCTCGACCCGCACCGGCCCGCTGCCCGAGTGGCGCACCTCTCCGCGGACGTGGACCGGCTCCTGGGCCAGGGCCAAGCCCAGCAAGGCCCCGATCATCGGCGCCCCCCGAGCTCGTCGTAGCGAGCCCGCAAGACCTTCAAGTCGTTGAAGGTGAGGCGCTTGTCGCCGGGCGTCCGGAGCAGGTAGGCCGGGTGGAAGGTCGGCATGACCGGGATGTCCCGCCAGCGCTGCCAGCTGCCGCGCAGCCGCGTGATCCCCTGGGTCGTGGCCAGGAGCGTCTTCGTGGCGGGGCTGCCCAGCGTGAGGATGAGCTTCGGCCGGATGGCTCCGATCTGCGCTTCGTACACCGGCCGACACGCCGAGACCTCGTCCGGGCGCGGATCCCGGTTCTGGGGCGGCCTGCACTTGACGATGTTCACGATGTAGACCTGCGCGCGGCTCAGCCCGAGCACGTGCTGCAGCATCTTGTCGAGCATCTCGCCAGCGGGGCCGACGAAGGGCAAGCCCTGCTCATCCTCGCGCTCGCCTGGGCCCTCGCCGAGGATGAGCAGGTCCGCGTCCGGCGCGCCCATCCCGAAGACCAGCCGTCGGCGATCCTGGCTGAGGCGGCAACGCTGGCACTCGCCGAGGCGACGGCGGACCGCGAGCAGCTGCTCGGCCTGGGCTCGGGCCGGGCTGCCCTCCGGGATCGGCGGCGGGTGGGTGAAGCCCCAGGCCCCGACGGCGTGCCCCAGGTCGTAGGTAGGCGGGGGCCCTGGCTGAGCGAGCTTGCCCCAGCAGCCG
>CALGIB010000435.1 GCA_937915955.1 uncultured Pseudomonadota bacterium | reverse complement strand
ACTGCAACGACGCGATCGACGACGAGGCGGTGGACGGGCTCGAGTTCTACGAGGACAGCGACGGGGACGGCTACGGCGACGCGCTGGTGCTGGCCTGCGAGACCCGCGACGGGCTGGCCGAGCAGGGCGGCGACTGCAACGACGGCGACGAGGCCTTCCACCCGGGCGCGGCCGAGACCAACTGCGCGGATCCCAGCGACTACAACTGCGACGGCTCGGTGGGCTACGAGGACGGGGACGGCGACGGCTGGGCGGCCTGCCAGGAGTGCGACGACGGCGAGGCGAGCGTGCACCCGGGCGCGGACGAGGTCTGCGACGAGCAGGACAACGACTGCGACGGCGCCGTAGACGAGGACTCCGCCAAGGACGCCGCCCACTGGTACATCGACGCCGACGGCGACACCTACGGCAACCCGAACGAGGGCTACGCCCGCGACGCCTGCGAGCAGCCCGCGGGCTACGTCACCGACAACACGGACTGCGACGATCTGGACGCCTCGGTCAACCCCGACACGCCCTGGTACGCCGACGCCGACGGCGACGGCTACGGCGACCCCGACGACGCCACCGTCCAGTGCGAGCAGCCCGCCGGCACCGTCCAGAACGACGACGACTGCGACGACGTGGACAGCGAGGTCAACCCCGACAAGGCCTGGTTCGAGGACGCCGATGGGGACGGCTACGGCGCGACCACCGACATCCTCTTCGCCTGCGACCAGCCCACCGGGTACGCCGACAACGCGGGCGACTGCGACGACGGCAACGGCGACGCCAGCCCCGGCGGCACCGAGACCTGCGACCTGGTCGACAACGACTGCAACGGCGTCGTGGACGACGACTACGCCACCGACGCCAGCACCTGGTACCAGGACGCGGACGAGGACGACTACGGCGACCCGGACATCGACACCCAGGCTTGCACCCGTCCCAGCGGCTACGTCGCGGACAACACCGACTGCGACGACACCGAGGGCGCCATCAGCCCCGGCGAGGAGGAGGTCTGCAGCGACGGCGTCGACAACGACTGCGACAGCGCCAGCGCCATCTGTGCGCTGGACCTCGCGGACGCCGACACGGTGCTGGTGGGTGAGGAGGGCGGCGACTTCGCCGGGGTGTCCGTCTCCGGCGCCGGGGACCTGGACGGCGACGGCTACGACGACGTGGTCGTGGGCTCCGGCTACGAGGCGTCTCAGGCCACCGACGGCGGCGCTGCCTACGTGCTCTACGGGCCCCTGGCCAGCGGCACCGTCGACCTGGGCGACGCGGACTGGAAGCTGGCCCACGACGAGACCAGCGCTCGCGCAGGCGGGGCCGTGGCCTCGGGCTACGACCTGACCGGCGACGGGCAGGAGGACCTGGTCATCGCGGCGCTGCGGGCCTCGGGCGGCGGCACCAGCCGGGGCGAGGTCTACGTCTACGCCGGCGGCAGCCGCAGGACGGGCGACGCGGTCATGGCGGACGAGGCGGACGCGACGGTCTCGGGCGAGGGCAACTGGGACCGCCTGGGCGGCGGGATCGCCCTGCTGGATGCGGACGGGGACGGCGTCGGCGACCTGCTCGCGGGTGCGCCCTACGAGGACGGCGGCGGCACCGACGCGGGCATCGTCTACCTGCTGCAGGGCCCGATCACGGCAGACCTGAGCGCCGCCGCGGCGGTGGCCTCGTTCTCGGCCTCCAGCCCCAGCGCGCTGCTCGGGACCGACATCGGCACCGCCGGCGACGTGGACGGGGACGGCACCGACGACGTCCTGCTGGGCCTGCCCACCTACAACTCGAGCAAGGGCGCGGTCTACCTGTTCACGGGCCCGGTCACGGGTCAGCTGTCCCTCGACGACGCCGACCTGGTGCTCAGCGGCGAGGCCTCCAGCGACAGCGCCGGTGACGCCCTCAGCGCGCTCGGGGACATGGACGGGGACGGCTACGACGACTACCTCGTGGGCTCCCCGGGCAACGACGACGGCGCCGACGACGGCGGCGCGGTCTACCTGGTCAGCGGCGCGCTCTCGGCCAGCAGCGATCTGTCTGCGGCGACGGCGACGATCTACGGCGGCTCGGTGGACGACGCGGCGGGCACCCACGTGCACAGCGCGGGCGACTTCGACGGGGACGGCACGCCCGACTTCGCGGTCACCGTCGCCGAGGGCAGCACCATCTCCGAGGGCGCCGTGTACGTGTTCGCGGGCGCTGACCTGAGCGGAAGCTACGGGCTCGGGGACGCGCTGCTCCGGCTGGACGGGACCTACGCGGACGACACCGCCGGGTCCAGCGTCTACCTGGGCGGTGACTCGGACGCCGACGGCTACGACGACATCCTGGTCGGCGCGACCGGCTCGGACCTGGGCGGCGCGAGCAGCGGCGCGGCCTACCTGGTCCTCGGCGTCACCGAGTAGGGCGATCCGGGTCGCTCAGCCCAGCTGGTCCACCAGCAGCTGAGCGATCCGCTCGCTGGCCTGGCCGTCGCCGTAGGGGTTGTGGGCCCGCGCCATGACCTCGTAGGCGTCCTGGTCGGTGAGCAGCGCGCTGACGCCCTCGACGATGCGCTGGATGTCCGTGCCCACCAGCCTCACCGTCCCGGCGTCCACGGCCTCGGGCCGCTCGGTGGTCTCGCGCATCACCAGCACGGGCTTACCCAGGCTGGGGGCCTCCTCCTGGATGCCGCCGCTGTCCGTCAGGATCACCGAGGAGCGATCCATCAGCCGCACGAAGGGCGCGTAGTCCAGCGGCGGGATGAGGTGCACGTTGTCCAGCTCGCCGAGCAGACCGTAGACGGGCCTCTGCACGTTGGGGTTCAGGTGCACCGGGTAGACGAACTCGACGTCCGGGTGGCGCCTCGCCAGGGTGCGGATGGCCTCGCAGATGTTCAGGAAGCCCTGACCGTGGTTCTCGCGTCGGTGCCCGGTGATGGCCACCAGCTTTCGGGTCGAGGCGATGGCCGCCAGCGCGCTGCCGTAGTCCTCCGCCCAGGTGTCCAGGCGCTGCAGCACGACCTGGTCCCGAACCCAGAGCAGGGCGTCGATGACCGTGTTGCCCGTGACCGCCAGGCCCGGGCCGGTGAAGCCCTCGTCCACCAGGTTCTGCTTGCTGCGCTCCGTCGGCGCGAACCAGAAGCGGCAGAGCTGGTCGGCCAGCACGCGGTTGGCCTCCTCGGGGAAGGGCGCCTGCAGATCGCCCGTGCGCAGCCCGGCCTCGACGTGGCCCACGGGCACGTGGCTGTAGAAGCAGGCCAGGGTGGTGGCCAGCGTGGTGGTGGTGTCCCCGTGCACCAGCACGACGTCGGGCTGCTCGGCCTCGAGCACCGGGCGCATGTGCGTGAGGATGCGCGCGGTGAGCTCGTGCAGGTTCTGGCCCGGCTTCATCAGGTCCAGGTCGTGGTGCGGGGTCAGCTGGAACAGGTCGAGCACCTGGTCCAGCATCTCGCGGTGCTGCGCGGTCACGCAGACCCGCGAGTCGATGTCGGGGTGGGCGTCCAGCGCGCGCACGACGGGGCACATCTTGATGGCCTCGGGGCGGGTGCCGAAGACGGACAGGACCTTGATCATGGAGACTCCTTACGGCCGAGGCCCAGCTTGCTGCGGAAGCGGGCGGTGACCTTGTCGAGGACCAGCGCGTCATCCGGGCTTCGTCCGAAGCCCCACGCGCAGGCGAGGAAAGCGAGGATGCTGCCGAGGGTGGCGGCGGCCTGGACGAGCAGGCTGAGATCCTCGGTGCCGAGGCGAGCGCTCAGGGCCAGGGCCACGAAGACCGCGATCAGGCCCAGCGCGCGAGGCGTGAAGGCCTGCTGACCCAGCAGCCACCAGACCTGGGCCACCCGCCAGATCGACCAGGCGGCCAGGCTGATGCCGGTGGCGGTGGCCGCGCCGCGGATGCCCCACAGCGGGATCATCACCAGGTTCAGGCCTATGTTCAGCGCGGCCGCCGCGCCCGCGTTGACGAGGTTCAGCCGAGCTCGGCCCGACATCGGGATCAGGGCGTTGACCGGGACGGTCAGGACGTAGACGGCCTGGCCCCAGAGGAGGATCGTCAGCGCCTCGCCCGAGCTGGCGTATTCGGGCTTCCAGAGCGACAGCAGCACCTCGATGCCGACGTAGACGCCCAGGTACACGGGGGCGGCGAGGATGACCATCCAGCGCGTCACGATGCGCACCACGCGCTTGAGCTGCTCCGGGTCGCCCGCCGCCACCATCTGGCTCACGACGGGCTGGAACATCGTGTTCACGGCCACCGCCGGCACCTCGCCGATCATCGCCAGGGTGACGGCGGTCCGGTACAGGCCGGTCTCCGCGGTGCCCGCAAGCGCCAGCACCATCAGCGTGTCGGCCCACTGGTTGATGCGGAAGAGCATCGAGCTGAAGCTCTCGGGCAGCGAGTAGGCCAGCAGCGCGCCCCACTCGAACCTGGCCTTCACGCCCCGGATCAGCGGCCGGACCCGGCGCCAGACCAGAGGCAGCGCCACGACCAGGGCCGCCAGGTTGGCCAGCACGAAGCCGAAGATGACGGCCTGCAGGTCGAAGCCCATCAAGGGCAGGGCGGCGGCGATGACCATGCCCACGGGCAGCACGATCAGGTAGGCCAGGGTCTGGCCCTTCATGTCCTTGAGCGCCCGCATCGTGCCGACCGCGGCCAGCAGCACCGACCAGATGGCCACCGCTGGCAGCATCAGCAGCAGGGCCTGGGGCACGCCCGGCTCGAGCGCGCCGATGGGCTCCAGCGTCCACAGCGCCCAGGGCTGTCCGTCCAGCGCCGCCAGCACGAGCAGAGCCGGGAGCACCGTCAGCAGCGGGCCGCCGATCGAGGCCACGATGAAGGTGCCCAGGATCGAGCCGCGCAGGGCCTCGGGCTGGTCGGCCTGGCGGGCGCCGAAGTAGACGACGCCCTTGTCCGTGCCGCCCGGCGCGAAGCTGGCAAGGATGGTCACGAAGTTCCGCGCGCCCTCGTAGACGCCGTAGCCCACAGGGCCCAGCGCGTTGGCCAGCATCCAGTTCGTGATGAAGCGCAGGGCCCGGTTGAGCAGGTTTCCGGCGAGCACGACGCTGCCGCCGCTGGCCACCTCGGCGGCGGTGGTGGCGGCTCTGTCCGAGGCCTCGTCCTGGCTCACGCCACCCAGTGGCTGAGGTCCCGGCCCAGCAGGTCCGAGAGCTCCTGGACCTGGGCCCGGCAGCGCTCCTTGAGCAGGCTGACCGTGGCCTCGTCCATCGGGCTGCGCTCGACGTACTCGATGTTGAGGCGTCGCATGGCGCGCAGGGCGAAGCGATAGCCCGGCACCTGGGCCCGTCGCACGCCCTCGAGCACCTGCTGGCGCTCGCTGTGGATCAGCCAGTCCTGGACCTTGCGGCTGCGCACGGTGCGGTTGCTGTTCCGGGCGCGCTGGTCCTCGGCGAAGACCTGCTCGAAGCCTGGGAAGTCCTCGTCCACGCCCAGGTAGCGGCAGACCCCGCGGAACACGGCGCGCGGGTCCTCGCGGAAGTCGTCGTTGATGATGACGTGCACGCGGTCCCGTCCGAAGACGTCGAAGTAGCGCTTCACCTGGGGCGCGTAGCCCACCATCCGGCTGTAGCGCAGGCCGTCACGGGGGATGTGGTGCTCGGGCTCGGAGATGCGGCCCTCGGACCGGCCCCGCTCGGCGTCGAGGGCCTGGCCGAAGTCCGTGATGTCCTCGTCCCCGCGGAACACGAAGTGGCTGTGCAGGCTGTGCAGCAGCGAGACGGGGTTGCGCAGCAGCATGATGACGCCGGCGTCGGGGTCGAAGTCGTGGATCTCCTGCGCGGCCCGGTCGCTGAACAGGTACCAGGTGCTGGTCTCGCCCAGCCGCTTCGCCGAGGCCGGCGCGTCCTGGAAGAAGCCCAGGAAGTTGTCCAGCGTCCGTGGGGGCTGGTGGTAGCCCAGGTCCGAGCCGAAGTAGTGCAGCTCCTTCTTCGCCATGAACAGCGAGGGGTGCTTGGACAGGTAGCCGTTGAGCTGGCCAGACCCCGAGCGGGGGTGGCCCACGACGAAGAAGTCGGGCTTGCGCATGGTCGGACCGGCGGTCGGCTAGACGCGGGACTGGTCGATGAAGACCTGGTCCTCGGGCTGAAGCACGAAGTCGGCCTCCTTGCCCTTGAGGATGCGCTTGAGGTGGACCTCGATGCGCAGGCCGTCCCGCAGGATGTAGACCTTGTTGATCTTGGCGGTCTCGTTCAGGCCGCCAGCGTTTGTGAGGGCTTGGGTCAAGGTCAGGCCGTCGCGCCAGGACACCGCGCCGGGGTCGCCGACCTGTCCGAGCAGGTAGACCGCCTTGCCCTGGGGCACGTGGATCTGGTCCCGTGAGCGCACGACGAGGTCACCGCCGGGGCCGTAGAGGTCCTCGTAGCGAATGACGATCTCCTGGGCGTCGCGGGTGATCTCGACCTCGGTGATGGTCTCGTCCTTGATGCCGCCCGCCCGAGCCAGCAGCTCGCGCAGGGTGGTCGGGCCCTCGAGGTAGTAGACGGCCGGCTTCTGGACCAGGCCGGTCACCTCCACCGGCTGGCTGGCGAAGGTGCCGACGCGCACGAAGACCTGGGGCTGGACGAGGAAGTCCTGGTTCAGGCGCCGGGTCAGGGTGTTGGCGACCTGCTGCGGGCTCATGCCCGAGACGTAGACGTTGCCGAGCAGGGGGAAGCGGATGGAGCCGTCGGGCTCGACGACGAAGGCGCCGGTGAGGTCGGTCTCGCCCAGGACGCGCACGTCGAGCACGTCGCCGGCGCCGACGGCGTATTCGGTGGCGACGTCCGAGGAGCCGGTGGCTGGGTCAGCGCCCCAGTCTGGGGTCGAGGCCCGCGCCAGGCCATCTTCGTTCGCGGAGGCGGCCGTCAGCAGGGCGCTCAGCAGGATCAACATGGTTGGCTCAGCCCTCGTGGTCCAGGCCCGAATCGGCCCTCTCCTCTGCCGCCTTGAAGGTAACACCGTGCCCCTGCCGTCGCCGTCCCAGCGGTATCAGACGAGTTTCACGACCTCGGGTCGTCCCTCGAGCGCGAGCCGCCGGCGCTCGTTGATCGCGATGGCGAAGAGCACCCCGACCAGACCCCAGAACAGCCAGGCCACGGTGACGCGCTGGATGTAGCTGTTGGACAGGAAGTTCGTGATGACCGTGACCGAGCAGAGGGCGACCATGAAGGCGCCGAAGCGGCGGGACCAGGGGCTCAGGGCCCGGCGGTGTACGAAGAAGCCCTGGACGAACACCTGCACCTGCACCGCGATGTAGCTGAGCGTCGCGATGGGCCCGAGCTGGTACAGCAGGCCCAGGTAGTCGTTGTGCGAGTCCAGGTTCTCGCTCTTCTCGGTCGAGCGGAACATGTTCGCGTAGGAGTCGGTCATCTCGTAGTGGCCGCCCAGGCCCAGCCCGAAGAGCTGATCGGCGGGGGACTGCTTGAGGAACTCGGCCATCGAGCTGGTCCAGATGCCGAAGCGCCCGCTGCCCAGGGTGCGCTTGTTGTCGACGTCCTCGCTGGTGACCAGCAGCAGGTCCGAGAAGCGGTCCTGCATGTCCGCGTTGGTGGCCAGCAGCACGACGCCGGCCAGCGCCGCCAGGCCCACCAGGCCGTAGCGCCTCTCCATGAGCAGGTAGACCAGGGTGAAGACCGCGAAGCCGGTGAGCGCGGTCCGAACGTAGGTGTAGTACATGCAGACCAGGCCGATGAGCAGGGCTCCGCCGGCGAGCGCTCGCCACACGCCGCGGGTGCTCATCGCCCAGAAGAACAGCAGCGTGTTCAGCGTCAGCAGGAACAGCGCGTGGTTGTGCAGGTTCTTGTAGCCGCCGACCAGACGGTAGTAGCCCTGTCGGAGGTGCTCGTGCTGCTGCCCGTTGAGCAGGTGGTAGGCGCTCAGCGTCAGCGAACAGAGGCCCGCCACCGTGATGATCAGGACCAGCGTGCGACGGTCGGCCTCCCGGTCCATCATCGTGCTGATCAGGAACATCAGCAGCAGAGGGCTGACGTACTTGGCCAGGATCTCGGCGGCGTCCCGGCCGGAGCCGCTGCGCAGGGCCGCGATGACCAGGATCGCCAGGTAGGACATCAGCGGGAAGAAGCCCGGGACGCGCTGCACCCGACGCAGCTCCAGGTAGAACATCACCGCCGCCAGGGCCGCGACGCCGCCGCCGAAGGCCTCGAGCAGGTTCAGCCCGCCTTCGCCTCCGACCCACCAGAACAGGTCGATGATGATGCGGATGAAGAAGATGGCGAACAGCGACACGCGCGGGTTCGTGAAGAAGTAGACGCCGGCGATGATCGCCAGGATGCCGCCCAGCACGAACTTGCCGGGCAGCGTCAGGATGACGGCGGTGAGCACCAACAGGACGCCCGCGCCGAGGATGACGTCCAGGCCTCGGAGCCTCTCCTGGGCGCCGGGCAGCCGCTCGAGGAGGTCGCGGATCATCCGGCCGAGCTGGCTCCGCCCCTGGCCTCGTCGCGCTCCTCGACCGGGTCCGAGTAGTAGACCGAGTTGTAGTCGTAGTAGTAGTAGTAGCCGTAGCCTGAGCGCCGCACGTCGAGGCGGTTCACGATGGCGCCCAGGATGTTGGCCTCCATCTCGCTCAGGCGCATGCGCGACTGGACGACCAGGTTCTTCGCCGTCTGGTTGCTGCGGACGGTCATGACGACGCCGTCGGCCAGGCGGCTCAGGATGAGCGGATCCGCGACGGCGCCGACGGGCGGGCTGTCGAGGATGATCATGTCGTAGCCCTCGATGTCGTCGAGGAGGCTGCGCATCAGCTCGCTGCCGAGGAGCTCGGCGGGGTTGCTGGGGTGCGGGCCCGCCACGAGCAGGTCGAGGTTCGGGATGGGCGTGTGCCAGACCACGTCCTCGAGGGCGTCGCCGGCGAGCACGTCGGTCAGGCCGCGGTCGTTCGGCCGCAGGAAGATCTTGTGCTGCATCGGGCGGCGCAGGTCGCAGTCGATGAGCAGCACGCGGGTGCCCGTCATGGCGATGACGGCGGCCAGGTTCGAGCTGATGAAGCTCTTGCCCTCCTGGGGCGCCGCCGAGGTGATCAGCAGCTTCCGGAGCGGCTTCTCCTTGCTGCGGAACAGGATGTTGGTCCGGATGCTGCGCAGGCACTCGGTGGCCGGGCTTCGGGGCCGGGCGTGCACGTAGAGGTTGCGCTCGAGCTCGTCGGGGATGGACTCGCGGTCGACGGCGTCGATCTCGGGCACCGCGCCCAGGAAGGGGATCCCGACGTCGTGCTCGATGTCCTCGCGGCTCTTGATCGTGCTGTCCAGGTACTCCTGCAGGAAGGCCATCGCGACGCCGGCCATCAGCCCCGCGAGCAGGGCGATGGGCAGGTTCGTGGACAGCCGCGGCCGCACCGGGTCGGGATCGGCGTAGGCCCGATCGACGAAGTGCACGTTGTTGGCGCGGATGTCGTTGACGATCTCGATCTGGGCCAGGCGCTGGTCCAGCTGACGGTAGAACTCGTCCAGCTTCTCGACGTTGGCCTGCAGGCTCTGCAGGGTGAGCACCTTGCGGTTGAGCAGCTCGAGCTCGGTGTTGAGAACGTTCAGCTCGGTCTTGATGTCCGCCTCGCGGCTGTGCAGCAGCTGGTACTTGGCCTCGCGGCCGGCGATGTACTCGGCCAGCTGGGTCCGGAGCAGGTCCTCCTGGCCGGTGATCTGCTCGTCGACGGCGACGACCTCGGGGTGGCCTTGGCGGCGCGTGGTCAGCAGCGCCTTGCGGTCCTGGCGCAGGCCCTGGAGCTTCTTGATGCCCTGGGCCAGCGACTCGTCGTTGACGCTGACGTGGCTCGCGAGGCCCAGCCAGTCGGCGCTGGCGAAGAGCTTCTTGAGCAGCTTCACGTCCGACTCGACCAGCAGGCGCTCGGTCTGGGCGGTGGCCAGCTGGCTCTGCAGCTTGCGCTCGCCCTCCTGGGTGCCGGTGCGCTCCTCGATGACGCCGATGAGGTTGTTCTCGTAGATGAACTCGTGCACGGCCTCTTCGGCGGCGCTGCGGCGAGCGTTGTAGAGCTCCTTCTGCTCGGTCAGGCGGGTCCGGGCCAGGCTGCTGGACTCCCGCGCGCGCTCGAGGTTGAAGTGCATGTAGGACTCGGCCAGCGTGTTCGCGAACAGCGCGGCGCGGTCCGGATCCGGGTAGACGATGGTGACGTGGACGAGCTCCGTGTCGCCCTCGGGCCTGATCTCCAGGGTCTTCCGGAAGGCCTCGACGCGGTCCTCGGTGGACTCGTCCTCGTCGAAGTCCGTCACCCCGTGCTGGTCGCGCAGCACGTTCAGGGTCGCCAGGATCAAGGTGCGGGACTTGAGGATGCGGTACTGGGTCGCGTAGTAGGCCCGCCGCTCCTCGTTGGTCTTGATGCTGACCAGCTCGCCGGCGTCCTCGACCGGCATGATCATGGGCGCC
>CALGIB010000434.1 GCA_937915955.1 uncultured Pseudomonadota bacterium | reverse complement strand
TCATCGCGGCCACGGTCGCGAGCGCGGCGTTCGTGGCCTGGTGGCGGCCCGGCACCTGCCGGCTGCTGGACATCCGCGAGGAGCACGAGGCCTTCAACGACGGGGACCGTGATCGGCTGACCCTGGTCTGTGATCTGGCCTTCGAGTCCGGGCTGCCGTCGGTGGGCCCGTGGACGCCGCCGGATCAGCGCGGCGCGAGCTGACGCACGAGCAGATCACAGCTGGCACCCAGGAGCATGTTCTCCAACAATATCGACCCTTTCTCGGTCGAGGGCGGGTAGGCGGTCGAGGTAGCCAGGTAGAGCTCCAGCAGGTCCAGCCGGCTGTCCAGGCTGGCGCCCTCGGCCAGGTGGCCCCGGGCGTAGACGCTCCCGAGGTCGGGGAAGCGGGCCTCGTGGAACAGCGCGCCGGTGTGGGTCAAGCTGCCGTCGACGTCGACGATCAGGTCCGCGCACAGCGGCACGGGATCCGCTTCGTGGCCCCAGTTGAACAACCTCGGGGACCTGGGCTGGCGGGACAGCTCCAGGGCCTGGGCCAGGCCCTCCAGGTAGGCCAGGCGCTGGGGCTCGCTCCAGGCCATCCCGGTGGCGTAGTTGATCTGCACCGCGTCGAGACCCTGCTCCTGGGCCCAGGCGTAGCGCTCGGGGGCCTCCTCGGCTGCCGCGGGCACCAGCGTCGTGTTCAGGAAGTGGCGCACGCCCGAGGCCACCAGGCCAGCCACGGCGTCCTGCCTTCGGCGGCCCTCGTCGTCGACCAGGTGGGCTCGGCGGAAGCGACTGTGTCGATCACCACCGTCCACAGATAGTTGAACGATCACAGGTAGATGTGAGAGCTCTTCGAGCAGGCCGTCGGTCAAGCCCATGCCGTTGGTGGTCAGCTGCAGCTCGATCTCGCGGTCGCCGCGCTCGGGGTGCTGCAGGGCGTAGTCCAGCCCCCCGCGCAGGGTGGGCCAGACGCGCAGCGGCTCACCGCCGAAGGCCTGGAGCTCCAGCGCGGGGCGGTCGCTGCGCATCAGCAGGTCCACGGCCGCCCTCAGGGTCTCCGGGCTCATGTCCCCCGAGGGCGTCCCGGGGCTGGCTCGACCGGGGTTGAACCGGCCGTAGTGCTCCTCGGACAGGGCCACCCAGCAGTAGCTGCAGCGCAGCTCGCAGGACCGCGTGAGCATCAGCATCAGGCGCTCGGAGCGCTCGCTCGCGGCGGTCCGGCTGCCCCGCCGGAGCAGCTGCTTCAGGCGTCGAGCGGCCTGCTCTCGGGTCGGGAGGCGATACGCCAAGGACTAGGGCAGGTGCTGGCGCTGCGCCTCGAAGGACACCTCGGTCAGGCTGTCCCAGCCGTCCTCGATCCCGCCGATGAGCAGGGGACCGATCTGCTGGCCCCAGGACTTCTCGGGCACGCTGACCTCGAGGCTCTGGCCGTCGACCTGGAGCTTGATGGCCTTGCAGCGCTCCCAGTACTTGGGCACCAGCCGGCCGGCCTTGTTGGCCTGGTGGTCCAGGTAGGCGTTGGCGGCCGCGCTGGCCAGCGCTCCGACGAGCCCGCCGCCCCGGGCTCGGGCCTTCTCGCGCACGACGTCTGCGTCCTCGATCTGGCCGGTCGGGAAGGACACGATCGGCTCCTCGGGCCCCAGGGGCACGGCGATGAAGCGCTGGTTGGTCAGGACGATGCCGACGGTGGCGCTCATGTCGGGCTTGAACACCTTGTAGAGCATCCAGCCGCCAATGCCGAGGAAGACGACGCCGACCACGAAGATGAGCGTGATGAGCCCGAAGACCAGGAGGACGCCCGCGATGACGCCCTGGATGATGCGCGCCATCTTCGTGTCTTCTTCGTTGCTGTAGAAGACGCGCTCTCCCTCGTTCAGGGGAACGCCCAGGACCGTGGCCATACTCACTCCAGGCTGATGCAGGCCGAGGATGCTACGCCAGATCCATGACTGTTCGACACGAGCGCGAGGAGATGGGCGCCCTCATGGCCGCCGGGCCCGAGGAGCAGCGGCGCCTGCTCCAGGCCTGGGGCCTGCCGGCTGCCGCGCTGTTGATGCTGGAGAGCCCTTGCCGCGGGCACTGCGTCTTCTGCGCGAACGCCGGCGTGCGCCAGACGCCGCTGTCACCGACCTCCCGCGCGCTCGACTTCGCCCGCCAGGTCCGAGGCGGCCTGCTCTGTGTCGGAGGCAACGAGCCGGCCACTCACCCGGCCTTCCTCGAGGCGCTGTGCCTGGCCCGCGCAGACCGGGTGCAGGTGATGACCTCGGGCATGGACCTGATGGACTGTGCTGAGTCCTGGGCGGCGAGCGGTGTGCACGAGGTCGCGGTGCCCATCTACTCGAGGCGGGCCTCGGTACACCAGTCCGTCACGGGCATGGACCACGGGCGCCTGGTCGCGGGCCTGGAGCGTGCCCGGGACGCGGGCATCCAGGTCCACCTCCACAGCCTGGCGCTGCAGGAGAACCTGAACGATCTCCATGATCTGTCCAAGTGGTCCCAGGCCCTGTTCGGCCGGCGGCTGGTGGTCGCGCCGACCCGGGCCAAGGACGACGTGTGGGACTACGCGACCCAGGCTCCCGCGCTGGACGACGTCCGGGACGAGCTGGTCCGAGCGGACGTCGAGCTGATCGGTTGGCCAGACTGCGTGCTGCCGGACCACCCGCGAGGCGGGGCCGAGGTCATTCGGATCTACTTCCACGGTCAGGCCCGCGTGCAGGGCCGGCTCTGTGTGCAGTGCTCCAGGCACGCCAGCTGCGCCGGGGTCGTCGAGGGCGAGCTCCGGCATCGAGGCGAGAGCGGACTGACCCGGATGTGAGCGGCCTCAGCCGCCGAGCTCGTCCGCCATGCGCGCGTAGCGCGTCTCACCCGTGATGCGGGCGAGCTCTCGGAGGGAGCGGGCCGCGGCCTTGGTGTCCCCGACGTCCTTGGCGGCGGCGGCGTGGGCCAGCAGCAGCGTGGGGTGGGGGTTGCCCGCGATGGCGCGGTCCAGGACCTGGTAGGCGGCGTCGGGGCGGCCGGCCTGGCTCAGCACGGTGACCATGGCCATCACCGGGGCCACCTCGTAGGGGTGGGCCTCGGCGGTGGCGGCCAGGTGCTTCACGCCTGCGGCGACCCCGTCCACGTGCAGGGTGGCCATGCCCGCGCTGACCTGCAGCGGGATGTCCTCGGGGCGGGCCGCGGCGGCCTTGTCCAGCAGGGGCCTGGCCTCCTTGGCGTTGCCGCTGTTGAGCAGCAGCATGCCCAGCGCACCCAGCACGTCGGCGGACTCGGGCGCCAGCTCGAGCGCGCGCCGCAGGTCGTTCTCGGCCTGGGGCAGCAGGTCCTGCTCGGCGTTGAGGTGGCCGCGGGCGAGGTGCACGAGGTAGCAGTCGGGGTAGCGCACGACGAGCTCGTCGAAGGTCACCATCGCCGCGATTGGGGCCTCGCCGCTCAGCGCTCGGGCCCGGGCCAGCGAGCCGTGGCCGGGCAGGTCCAGCCGCTTGGCCTGGATCTCCCG
>CALGIB010000433.1 GCA_937915955.1 uncultured Pseudomonadota bacterium | reverse complement strand
CGAGCCCTTCACCCTCGGTGACTTCCGCAAAACGCGATCGACTCGTCTGCTCGAGGTCGGTGTGCCCCTGCACGTCTACGGGCGGATGATGGGGCACAGCCCAAAGACGGCATTGAACCACTACGCGAAGGTGTCGGAGCGGGCTTTGAGAACGGCGTTTGACAGGGCCAAAGAAATCAACACGGAATGATCTAGCTGTTCTTCAGTCGACGAAGCTCCTCTCCAAGCCTCCGAACTTCAGCGTTCTTCTTGTCCCAGCCCTCGAACGCAGCGTGCTTTGCCTGCCCGGTCGAACCAGGGATGGCCTTGGCCGCCGCTTCAGCCTCGCTGTATGCTCGTTGTAGTTCACGAACCTTGGCGTTGATTGCTTCGTCAGTCATCCCAGAATCTCCTCGCTGCCGCAGTGTAGCCGAGGCTCCTGCAGTCGAATGACCCATGCGGGTACAACCGGGTACAACCTCCCCCATCTTCGGCGTTCCACCAAGGTCAGTAAACATCGGTTCAACGTGTAGTCAGCCCAGCTCACGCGTCCCGCTGCAGCAGGGTCAGCCAGGCCGGGCGGCCCTCGCCGTCGCGGGTCTCGTAGGTCGCCGGGCGAGCCCAGAGCAGCCCGAAGCCGTCCGCGAAGTGAACCGCCAGCTCAGCCGGGTCGTAGCCGCGGGGCCCCTTGTCCCGGTCGTTGGCCTGGAAGCCCAGCATCAGGTGCAGCCCATAGGGTGACAGGGCGTCACGCACGGCGTCCACGTAGGCCCGCCGGACCTCGTCCGGGACCACGTGGTAGAGCCCGCAGTCCAGCACCAGATCGAAGGGCCCCGACCGCCCCAGGTCCAGGGCGTCGCCGAGCACAAAGCGCGCGGTCAGCCCTCGCTCCAGGGCCTTTCCACGGGCCAACTCGATGGCGTCCGGTGTGCTGTCGATGCCCCAGGCCTCCACGCCGCGCCGGGCCAGCTCAAGGACGTGCTCGCCGGTGCCGCAGCCCAGGTCCACGGCCCGGCCGCCCTCGGGCCCGAGCTCGTCCAGCGCCCCGACGATGTCCGGCTGGGGGCGGTCGATGTCCCAGGGGGGCTGCTCGCCCTTGTAAGCCTCGAGGAAGAACTCCTTGGGCGCGGATCCAGGCTTGTTCGACACAGGCACCTCCGCAGACCTCCTAAGCCGCGCCACCTCGCGCGCCGCGCCCTATGCTGGCGGCATGCACGCGCTGCTGCTGTGGGTGGCCTGCCAGGACACCACCGAGCCCCTGGAGTCCTCGCCCTCCGGCCCGGACTCGGCGCCCGTGGTCGAGGTCGAGCGCATCCCTGGCCTCGACCTCGAGGCGCCCACCGTCGAGCCCGGACGAGGGGTCTACGAGGGCCCGCTGACCCTGACGCTCAGCTCGGCCGACAGCCTCCGCTACACCCTGGACGGCTCCGATCCGCTCGGCGCCGAGGGCCTGATCTACGAGGGGCCCGTCACGCTGGACGGCACCGAGCGCGCCGTTCGACTGCGCGCGGTCGCGCTGGCCGAGCGCCCCTCGGACGAGCTCTCCGCCACCTACGTCTTCGTCGAGCCCACGCTGGCGCAGCCCGCCGCTCCCGAGGGCTTCCCCAGCACGTGGGGGGTCGGCAGCAGCATCGCCGGCGACTACGAGATGGACCCCGAGGTGCTGGACGAGGACCACGAGCGCGCCCGATCCGGCCTGCTGGAGCTGCCAGCGCTGGTGGTCTGGATGGACAACGAGGACCTCTTCGGCCAGGGCGAGGGCCTCTACATGCACCCCGACGAGGAGGGCCAGGACTGGGAGCGCGCCGCGGTGATCGAGTGGCTGGACCCCGAAGGACCGGGCGTCTCCAGCGGCTCCGGCCTCCGCATCCAGGGCGGCAGCAGCACCGGCGACTGGAAGTCCCCCAAGGTCTCGATGCGCCTGCTCTTCAAGGAGATCTACGGAGCCTCGAAGCTGGACTACCCGCTGTTCCCGGACAGCGAGGTGCAGACCTTCGACTGCCTGATCCTGGACGCGCACCTCAACCAGACCTGGGTGCACCCCAGCACCGACCAGCAGACCCGCGCCGACTACCTCCGCGACCGCACCATGTCCGACCTGCAGAACGGCATGGGCAGCCTGGCCCCCCACGGGCGCTTCGCCAACCTCTTCCTCAACGGCCTGTATTGGGGCCTCTACGAGGTGCACGAGCGCCCGGACGAGAGCTTCGCGGCGGCCTGGCTGGGCGGCGACAAGGACGACTACGACGTGCTGAAGCACACCTCGGACACCGTCGTCGCGGGCGACAACGAGGCCTGGCTGCAGGCCCTGGACCTGGCTCGAGGCGATCTGGAGGAGGCGGACTACGCCGCCCTGACCGAGCTCGTCGATGTGCAGGATCTGGCCGACTACATGCTGCTCAACTTCTACGGCGGCAACGAGGACTGGCCCCACCACAACTGGTACGCGGCCCGGCGCGACCTGCCTGGCGAGCGCTGGCGCTTCTTCAGCTGGGACGCCGAGCACGTGCTCAAGGACGTCAACCGGGACGTCACCGACCAGGACGACGCAGGCAGCCCGGCCGAGCTCTTCCAGTCGCTGCTGAAGTCCGCCGAGTTCCGCGACCTGCTGGGCGAGCGCATCGAGCTGCACCTCGCAGAGGGCGGCGCGCTGCAGGTCGATCGAGCCCCGCTGCCGTTGTTGGCTCGACGCGCCGAGATCGACGACGCCATCGTGCTCGAGTCCGCCCGCTGGGGGGACTACCGGCGGGCGCAGCCCTACACGCGCGCGGACTGGCTCGTCGAGCTGGCATGGATCGAGGACACCTGGTTTCCGGCTCGGAGCGACGTGCTGAGGGCTCAGTTCGAGGCGCGAGGCTGGGTCACGCCCTGAGCCCATCCGCTCCCGAGGGGCCCCCGAGGGTTAGCAGGCTGTACGCGTGGTGAGCCAGGCTCGGACAAGCAGCTGCGTCCACCCCCACCTGCGTGACCCATGGCCGATCTCCGATATCGCTACCAGACCCTCGAGCTGGGCGACCACGACATCCACCTGCGAACGCTGCGTGACAACCAGCAGTTCCAGGACGACCAGGGCGTGGCCGAGGCGCTGGGCATCTCCTCGGCGGCCTGGCCGATCTTCGGCGTGCTCTGGGGGGCCGGGCACGCCCTGGCGCGGCTGATGGTGGACTACGACGTCGACGGTCGCCGCGTGCTCGAGGTCGGCTGCGGCATCGGCCTGGCCAGCCTGGTGCTCAACGAGCGCGACTGCGACATCACCGCGACCGACCGGCACCCCAGCGCCCACGCCTTCCTCGACCACAACACGGACCTGAACGAGGCCCGCGCGATCCCCTTCGAGCGCACCGACTGGGACGACCACGACGACGACCTGGGGCTCTTCGACCTGATCATCGCCAGCGACGTGCTCTACGAGGCCCACCACGGGCTGATGCTCGGGGACTTCATCGAGCGCCACGCCGAGGCCACCTGCAGCGTGGTCGTGTTCGACTCCAGCCGCGGCCACGCCGGAAAGCTGACCCAGACGCTGCTGGGGCACGGCTTCAGCCACGAGCGAGCGCGCGCCGAGCCCGGCGACGACCCCGACAACCCCTACCGGGGACAGGTGCACAGCTACGAGCGCTGATCAGCCGACCTGACCGACCTCGAAGGTCAGGGCTCCGCGGGGCGACTCGAACTCGAAGGCGTCGCCCTCTTCGAGCTCGATGAGCTCCTTGCCCAGCGGGGAGTCCGGCGAGATGACCCGCACGATGTGCTCGGGCAGCCTCAGGGTAGTGCCGCCGAAGGGGGTCACCAGCACCCACTCCTCGCGCGTCCCCAGCAGCCGGACCAGGGAACCGAGCTGCACCTGGGCGCTGGGGGCGCGCGCGACGTCGAAGGCCTCGGTCCAGGCCAGGTTCCGCCTCAGCTCGACCACCCGCCAGGCCTGGCCGCGGGCCAGGTAGCTGGCCTCGGTGGAGCGCGTGTCGTACTTGCCCTCGCTCTTGGTCTCGGCCGAGCCGACCTCGTCGCGGGTGGCGGCGGAGACCGACTCCAGCGCGGCCAGATCCGAAGCCAGCGCAGCCCTCAAGGCCGCGAGGACCCCCGCGCGGTCGGGTCGGGACACAGAGCGCTCCTCGTTCGGGGTATCAGGCTCGCATGGACGAGACCAACAAGCACCTCCACGCCCGGCTGCGCCCCACCAAGGCCCTGATCCACGACGCCGTGGACGCCACGACCTACCTGGTCGGCGAGGGCCACGAGTCCACCGCGCGCCTGGCGGTCGCGGCGCTGGAGACCGCTGGGCTGGGCGAGCCGGCCCGGGCCGTGGACAGCCTGCGACGGCTCCTGACCGAGGGCGTGCTCGGCAGCGTCCGAGCCGTGAACCGCGGGGTCGAGGGGGTCTCGGACGCGGCGCTGGACCTCGGCCAGGTGGAGCAGCCCCCGGAGCCGGCCGTGCCGCTGCGCTCCGACGCGCTCACCTCGGTGCCCGGCGCCATCGACCAGCTGGTCGGGGCCTTGAACGGCGCCGTCGGAGACCACCTGGCCAGCTCGAACAACGGCCTGGATCTGGGCATGCGCCTGCGCCACGACGGCCAGTGGCTGCCGCGCTTCCCCGCCACCGAGGCCCTGGAGGGGGTCAGCGCCCGGGTCGTCGTGCTGGTACACGGGCTGGCCACCACCGAGCTGAGCTGGAGCCTCTCCGCCGAGAGCGAGCTCGGCGACGCGGGGGCCCACTACGGCGGCCTGCTCCAGGAAGAGCTGGGCCTGACGCCGCTCTACGCCCGCTACAACACCGGCCGCCCCATCGTCGAGAGCGGGCGCCAGCTGGCCGAGACGCTCGAGGCTCTGGTCCAGCGCTGGCCGGTGCGGCTCGAGGAGCTGGTGATCATCGGCCACAGCATGGGGGGCCTGGTCGCCCGCGCAGCCACCCACGTCGGGACGAACGATCAGCACGCATGGGTCGGACTCCTGAGCGACGTGATCTGCCTGGGCTCGCCCCACCAGGGCGCGCCGCTGGCCCGCGCCGGCCAGACCGCCGCAGAGGTGCTCAGCTCGGTGGAGCTGCCGCTGACCCGGATCCTGGGCCGCATCCTGTCCCACCGCAGCGAGGGCGTGAAGGACCTCCAGCATCGCGAGCTGCAGGGCATCGGTCCCCTCCTGGACGGCGTGCGCTACCTCTTCGTCGCCGGCAGCGCCGGTCCGGACCTGGACCACGCCGCGACGGATTGGCTGGGCGACCTGCTGGTCCCCGTCGAGTCCGCCTCGGGCCCCGAAGGCGAGCAGGTGCGCGTCCGGCGCTTCGCGTGGGTGCCGCACCACCAGCTTCAGGCGCACGCCGGGGTCTACGCGGCCATCCGCGAGCGCCTCACCTGATGAGTGACACTGGCGCCTGCCAGAGCCGCTGCACGGCCGCTACCCGATGGGCTTCAGCCTGCTGGCCCGCGAGCCCTGATCAGCGGCTCAGCGCCAGGCCGATGCCCAGGAAGACGCCAACGCAGACCAGCACGAGGAGCAGCGCCAGCAGCGGCTCTCTCCACATGCTCGGGCTCTCGGCCGGCGGCGTCGCCAGGGCCACGACCGGATGCGCCGCCCGCCACGCGTTGTTCTGGCGGGCGGCCTCACGGACGTCACCGTCGCCGTCCTCGGCCAGCTTCTCCAGGATGTCCAGGTCCAGCTCGCGCCAAGCCAGGGCCCGACGCACCTTCCAGCGCTCGGACAGGGCCAGGAGCAGCTGAAGCCTGCGCTCATCGGCGCGCCCGACCAGGGCCAGCTGCACGTCCTCGTCGTCGACCTCGGCCAGGCGCTCCAGCACGACGGGATCCTGGCAGCTCGAGGCAAGCTGGGCCTTCTGCTCCTCGTCTCCGTGCTCGAGGATCAACGCCACGCGCTGGTGCTCGGGGATCTCACAGACCAGCGCGATGTCGCGGACCCTGGGCACGGGGTTCAGCTCGCGCCACAGCCCATCGGGCAGGTAGCAGCTGGCCTCGCAGTGCTGGCAGCCGACCATGCGCTCTGAGCCGTCCACCTTGAGGCCACCGCCGCAGCTCAGGCAGGCGAAGAACACCGGCTCGCGTGCCTGCGGCATCGGCTCGGCCGCCTCCTCTCCCAGCACGGAGACCACGCCGGGCACAAAACCCGAGACCAGCTCGTCCGGCGCTCGACCTCGCTCCTCGGGCACGTCGACGCGGCACAGGCTGACGCTGGCGTTCACCGAGCCCCAGACCTGCATGGATCGACCGGTGCCGGGCTCCATGGCCAGGACCTCGAGCCAGAGCCCAGGCTCGAACAGGCCCTGCCATCGGGACAGGGGCATCGAGATCCGCTCACCGCAGGCCTGGCAGGTGACGAATGCCTCGATGCGTTGCACGGGGACGGGGTGCTGACAGCCCGAGCAGCGGAGCGACAGGCTGAGTTGAAAGCTCTCCATAGCTGCCCGTGGTACGGGGGCCGAGCCCCCCCTCTTCGAGGAATCCGATCATGGCATGCCAGCTCTGCGGCTCCACCCACGACCTCGGCCCGTTCCGGGTGCTGCCGCGCGAGGTGATGATCCAGACCTGCGGGATCTGCCGCGAGCAGCTGCACACCCACCTCGTCCCCGCCCACTGGGCCTGCCTCGAGGAGAGCATGTGGTCGCCCGAGGCCGAGGTCCAGGTCGTCGCCTTCCGCGTGCTCACGCGCCTGGACTCCGACTGGTCCCGCGGGCTGCTGGAGCAGCTCTGGCTGGAGGACGAGGTGCGCGCCTGGGCCACATCCGAGGCCCTGGATCCCGACGACGAGCCGGTGGTGGACAGCAACGGCACGCGCCTGGTCGACGGGGACAGCGTGACCCTGATCCAGGACCTCAAGGTCAAGGGCGGCGGCTTCACGGCCAAGCAAGGGACGCTCGTGAAGGGCATCCGCCTGGGCGCGGACGCCACGCACGTCGAAGGAAAGGTGAACAAGCAGGCCATCATGCTGAAGACCTGCTTCTTGAAGAAGGTGGGCTGAGCGATGAGCGGACTCCGGAAGCTGCGCATGATCCTGCTGCTGGTCTTCGGCGTGCCCTCGCTGCTGTGCGTGGGCGGCGTGGCGGTCTGGGAGACCCTGTTCGGCGAGGTCACCGTCGCGGTCCTGGGCCCGGCCACAGTCTGGATCGACGGCGAGCTGGCGGCCACGGTCACCGACTACGAGGCCCTCCAGGTCGAGCTGCCCCAAGGCGCCCACACCCTGAAGATCCAGACCGAGCTCGGAGCCGCGGAGCTCAGCGCGGACCTGGACAGCGCCTGGGACAGCTGGCTGCTGCCTTCGCCCGGCCAGTGCTTCCTGCAGCTCGACGTCACCGACACCTACTACGGCTACGGAGAGTCCGAGGACCCCTTCATCAAGGCCCGTCACGGCGACGGCGCGCTGATCGAGCTGCCCGCCAACTGGGCCTTCTTCGAGGACGACCTGCCCGAGTCCATCTCGGAGCACGCCCAGGCCTACCTGATCATCGATCTCCCCTGCGACCGGATCCAGGACAGCGACGCGGACTTGCTGGCCGAGATGGGGATCTGAGGGCAAGCTCCCGTGATGCTGCTGCTCGCCCTGGCCTGCACCCCCGACCCGCCGCCGCCGCTCGACTCCGAGCCGCGCGGCGACTCCTCCGTCCAGACGGGCACCCAGGTCGGTGATCAGGCGCCCGAGCTCAGCGTCCAGGACGCCGATGGCGACACCTACACCCTGGGCGAGGGCCGCACCGTGGTGTCGATCAGCGTGATGTGGGACCCGACGTGGCAGGACGTGGTGCGCGACGTCGACGCGCTCTACGTCGAGCGCGCCGGCGGCGTCGAGGCCTGGGAGGTGCTCGTCGAGGACATCACCGGCCAGCTGCCCGAGGCCGACGACGCGGCCATCTGGAGGGAGAGCCTGGGCCTGAGCCTGCCCGTGCTGCTGGGCACCGAGGGCGTGCAC
>CALGIB010000432.1 GCA_937915955.1 uncultured Pseudomonadota bacterium | reverse complement strand
CTCGCGGGTCCCAGCGCATGAGGGCGCGGCCGGCCCGGGCGTTAGAGGCGGCGGTGAGCTCCTCGGACACCACCACAAGGCGCCTGCTGCTGTTCGGCCGGCTCGCGCTGACCCTGGGCATCCTGGGCTGGCTGCTCTCACGCATCGACTGGGACCAGGCCCGCCTGGTGCTGGCCACCGCGCCCTGGTGGGCCTTCGTCGTGCCCGGCGCGCTGATGCTGACCAACTCGGCCCTGCACAGCTGGCGCCTGGTCCTCCTCATGGGCGCCGTGGACGCCCCGGTGAGCTTCCCGCAGGCCCTCTCGGCCCTGCTGCGTGCGGCCTTCCTGGGCCTGGCGCTGCCCAGCGGGGGCTCGGACCTGGCCAAGGCGGGCTTCCTCGGTCAGGCCTCGGGCCGGCTGGATCGAGCGACGGTGGCGCTGACGGCCTCCAGGCTCCAGGACCTGCTGCCCTGGGCGGCCCTGCTGGTCTTCGGCCTGGCCTGGGGCCTGCCCGCGCGCGACCCCATGCTGGCGCTGGTGGCGGCGGGCTTCTCGGCGGTGTTCCTGCTGATCCCGGCGCTGGCCTGGTGGGCCTCGGGCCGGCAGGTGACGGTCACCGGCCGCTGGACCCGCTGGCTGGCCGGGGCAGCCCTGGCCGTCGAGCAGCTGCGGGCTCGCCCCAGGGCACTGCTGGCCTCGCTCGGGCTGGCGCTGCCCTTCGCCTTCATCAACGCCTTCGTGGCCTGGGCGGTCATCCGGGCCTACGGCATCGAGCTGCCCCTGGTCCACGCGCTGGCGCTGATCCCGGCGGCGGACGTCGTGATCTCCTTGCCGATCACGGTCGCCGGCCTGGGGGTGCGCGAGGGGGTCTTCGAGCACGTGCTCGCGCCCTACGGCGCCCAGGTCGAGCTGGCCGTGGCGGTGGGGCTGACGCGCTGGACCGGCGAGCTCACCCGCGCCGCGCTGGGCGGGCTGCTCTTCCTGGTCGGCTCGAAGGGACCTCAGTCGCCCCCGGCCTGAGCCCTCGAGGCGCCCAGCACCGGCAGGCCTTCGCCGTCGATGTAGCCCAGCGCCTCGAGCTGGGCCTTGAGCTGGGGGTTGTCCTCCAGGCCCCGGCGGACGGCGAGCTGAGCGCGGTCCTGGAGCACCCAGGTCTCCACCGGCTCGACCTCGGCGAGCGTCGGGAAGACCGACCTCTGGACCTGACCCGACCAGTCCTGGGCCGCCGGCAGTCCGAGCAGGGCGTAGAGCGTCGGCCCCACGTCCAGCACGCTCCCGTCGGGGATCGAGGCCAGGGGATCGACGCCGGCGCCGGCCCACAGGACCGCGCTCCGCCGGCTGTGCCCGCCGCCGATCAGGGGGTGCTTGGCGCCCAGCTTGAAGCCGTGGTCCGAGCAGACCAGCAGCGTGGTGGTCCCCAGATCGACGACGTCCAGGACGCGCCCGACCAGAGCGTCGATGTAGCGGTAGTAGTCGGGCACGAACTCGGCCCCTGCGGCGATCTGGGCCGGGGTGATAGGGCCCTCCGAGTAGGGCACCGCCCGACGTGAGGAGCCCTGCATCTCCAGGCGGGCCTGGCGGCTGTGCTCCTCGGGCTGCAGCTCCATCAGCTTGGCCGCGCCCTGGTCCGCGTAGGACCAGTACAGGTGGCTGACCTGGTCGGCCCCGTTGATGTAGACCAGCCCCAGGTCGGCCTCGCCCTGGGCCCAGCGCTGCTCGAACACCCGCACGTGCAGCTCGTCGCGGAGCATGGGGTGGAAGGGGGCGCCGTACTCGCGCACCTGGTAGGCCAGGTCGTGCTGGGCGATCCACTCGTCCTGGGGCAGCAGGGCCTCGGCCAGCTCGGCCAGCTCGGGGGGCGAGGCCAGGCCGTCGAGCTCCTCGTGCTTGCCGCGGCTGAAGCCCAGCAGCGGATCGCTGGGATCCTTGTTCATCGGAAAGGACCAGACCAGGCGCTCGGAGAGCATCTCCCCGACGAT
>CALGIB010000431.1 GCA_937915955.1 uncultured Pseudomonadota bacterium | reverse complement strand
TCAAGGAGATCATCAACGCCTCGCCCCTGGTCGCAAAGTACCACCTCGACAACCCCGACGCCGGAGACACCGCGAGCCGCCGGTTCCTGCGCGCCATCCACAGCCGAATCCTGACTCCCGACGTCTTCCCGGCCGAGTTCGGGATCTGGGACGTGCGCCGCGACGTGAGGCAGGCCGACTACAGGCAGTTCCTCTCCGATCTGTCCGGGCTCGACGTTGACGACCGCGAAGGGCTCAAGGTCGTGTCCGACGCCATGGTCCTGTCCACCAGCGAGGCCACCAAGCTGGACACCATCGCGCGTAACGTCATGTCCAGCCCAGTGGTCGGGCCGCACCTCTCGCTCCCTGGCGACTCCGAGTTGACGATCACCTGGACCGACCCAGGGACCGGGCTCGCCTGCAAGGCCCGCATCGACCGGCTCATCCTCATCACGGGCGAGATCACGGACCTCAAGACCTACCGATCCTGCGCCGCCCACGTCGTCAAGCGCGGCGTCACGGACCTGCTCTGGCACGTCCAGATGGCGCACTACAAGGACGGCGTGAGGATCGCGCTCGGTGAGGAGTGCCGCGCCGTGCTCGACATCATCGAGGAGAAGGAGCCCAACGACAGCGCCAAGTTCACCCTCAGCCCAGACGTGATCGCTGCCGGTGAGCGCGCACGCCGAGAGGCCATGGAGACCTGGGCGCGTTGCATCGACTCCGGCATCTACCCCGGGCGCTACACCGAGCCACAGACCATCGACGACCTGCCCACCTACGCGGCGGGCATGACCGAAGACGACGACTTCACCATCGAGGAGTTCTAACCATGACCGATACCGAAATGATCCCCTGGGACGAGCTGTTCCCCGGCTCCCTCAACGCCGACTCCATCGGTGAGGGCAACACCATCATCGTGACCATCACCTCGCTGCGGAAGGAGCCAGTCAGCGAGATCGGCCCCGGTCGCAAGCCCACCGGCAAGAAGGTCATCGAGAACGTGATGCGCTTCGAGGACTACAGCGACTGGTGGGTGATGAACAAGACGAACAAGGACCTGATCGGGAAGTGTCTCGGCACGGACACGAAGCTGTGGAAGGGCAGGAAGATCGCACTGACCAGCATCAAGACCGGGTTCTTCGGTGGCGCCCTGGCGATCCGCGTGTCCGGCGGCGAGGGCATGAGCAAGCCCATCGTAACCAGGCTGGACGTGAGCCAGAGCAAGAGCATCGACTGGACCCTGACGCCCATCGAGACCAAGCCCAAGCCCACAGCCACCACCAAGCCCCCCGACACCCGCACCACCGCCGAGAAGATCGCGTCCGGCGAGAAGCACCTCGGGCCCGACGTCACCGCTGAGGTCCGCGCCGCCTACGGGGCCAAGCTCGACGCCGACCCTGCGGACTGGGGCGAGGACACGCAGCAGGGCTACCTCGTGGCCCTGATGAAGCGGGCGAAGGGAGCCTGACCATGCCGCCCCTCTACTACGACGACGACCCGATCCCCGACCGCTTCGACGACTGCGACGAGCCCAGGGGCAGGGGCAGGACCCCGCGCGGCTGCGGTGGCCACGCCAACTACACCGGCCCGTGTGGCGCCACCGACTGCCCGAGCTGCTACCCGTTCTCGTGGGACCGTGACGAAGAGGAGGAGTAGGACATGCCAGACACCCTGACCATCGAACAAGCGATCTCCATCCTCCCCGACGGCGAGTACGTCCACACCTTCCGCGGCGGTGGCGGTCTGATGATCGGAGCCGACTGGAAGCGCGCCGACATCGTCGAAGCCATCGAGATGGCCGGAACGGTGCTCCTCACCGGCCCAGGCGCGCGATCCATGAAGCACGGCATCTGCATCAGCAACGGCGGCGCTCTCTACATCGAGACGGACGAGGCGCGGCTGTCCGTCCTCGACCCGCAGGAGTAGCCAATGCCAACCACAACCCCCTGGCACGACGCCGCCGCCCGCTACCGCAACGCCCGCCTCGCCGAGCGCGGGTATGCGACCCCGGACGCCGTCAGCCACACCACCAGCAACGAGCGC
>CALGIB010000430.1 GCA_937915955.1 uncultured Pseudomonadota bacterium | reverse complement strand
ACCACGATTCGGCCGTCCAGATCCGTGCCCGAGGCCTCGCCCGACCAGGTCACGTTGAAGTCGCCCTCGCGGCCCTCGTGCTCGAGGTGGCAGACGCCCGTCAGGTAGACATGTCCCGCGCTGCTGACGCCCTTGATCTCGCCCGTGCACGTCTTGGTGAGGCCGTAGCGATCGGACTCCACCACCGCCTCGAAGCGGCCGGTCTTCTCGCCGTCGGCCATGCCGCTGCTTGGCAGCGTGGTGCTGCCGCCGCTGCCGCCGCTGCCGACCAGGTCCATGAAGTGGTCCCAGTCCCAGCCAGAGCCGGGATCGGTGTGGCAGCTGCTGCCGCCGCCGCCGCTGCTGCTGCAGCCAGGCACCTCGAGGTGGCCGATGATGTGGGAGCGGTCCAGGGGGACGCCGTAGCGGTCGGCGATGTCGCGCACCAGCGCCGCCGAGCCGCTGTACATCGCCTCGGTGTACCAGGTCTCAGGCTGGTCGACGTAGCCCTCGTGCTCGATGCCGATGCTGGTCTGGTTCGTGTCCCAGTGCCCGGCGTGCCAGGCCACATCCTGCTCGTCGACCATCTGGGTGATCTCGCCGTCGCTGGAGCGCACGACGTAGTGGGCGCTGGCGCTGGCGGCGGAGTTCTGAAACCAGCTGATGCAGCCGGAGTAGCTGCCCTGGACGGTGTGGATGACGATGGTGTCGACGCTGCTGCGGCTGGCGTTGGTGTAGTTGCTGGTGCTGGCCGGGACGAAGGCGCTGACCAGCGAGCTGTTCTTGAAGAGGTTGCGGTCCCTGAACCAGGAGAACTGCTGGGCCGGCACGGTGATGGTCTCCCCGGCGCTGGTCTGCACGGCGATGCCCCAGGACAGCTGCGTGTAGACCTGCGCGGCGAAGCCCTCGGCCAGGAGCGGATCGTCCTCGCCCGAGAACTGGGCGATCACGGGGTACCAGTCCTGCAGCGTCTCGATGCGGCTGGAGATGGCCAGCTCGCGGGAGTCGCGCATCTGGTCGAGCAGGGCGGCGGCGCCGCGGATGTTCTCGACCTGGTCCAGCTCGAGCTCCTCGCTGGGGACGCCGATCAGCCCGGCGGCCTTGTGGATCGAGGGCGAGCCACCGTCGACGCGCAGATCCATGACGCCCACGCCGCCTTCCTTGCTGAGCTCGCCGTCGCGGGGCTCGAGGCGGGTCAGAGCGTAGGAGGTCGCGACCAGCAGGTCCCGCGGCACCTCGAACTCGGCCGCGGCGTCCTCGAAGATCGGATCCAGGTCGGCGTAGGTCGAGTCCGGCGCGGCACAGGCGAGGAGCAGGGTCAGCATGGAAGATCCTCCGATGCCCTCTGCCCAGCATGGATCGTGCCAACTGGATCAACGCCTTGCAGGCGGATCGAATCAAGACTGCGACAGCCACGCTCACCACAGCTGCGACCTGTTTGTCTCAGAAGGCCGGACCCACCACACCTCGACCGGGACCTGCGCTCGCGCGAGCGCGTCGTGCCAGGCCTGCTGATCGTCCCGAAGGCTGTCGCCGGGCCCCTTCACCTCGACCAGCAAGAAGCCGGGGCCGACCCCGGCGGGCACGGAGCCGGGGAGCCGAAGGGGCTCGCCCGGCAGCAGCGCCAGATCCGGCAGCCCGCGCGCCGCCGACCACCCCAGCTCGAGCAGGCGCTCGACGATGGCGCAGAGGCCTGGGCTGCCCACCCCCTGGACCACCTGATCCAGGACCTCGTCCGACCAGCCCTGCCAGCTCAAGCCCCGAACCCGCTGGCCGCGCCAGCGCTCACGGTGGAGCTGCATCAGCGCCAGCCCCTGGCCCGCCTGGAGCGCAGCGAGCCGCTCCTGGACCGCTGCGCGGCGGTTGTTCGCGAAGGCTGGCGTGCCCAGGTCCATCGGCCCGTCCAGCCACGGAGTCGGCAGCATGTCCGGGACCGGCAGCCAGTACAGGTCGAGGAAGAGCAGCGCGAACAGCGTGGTCCACAGCGCGTTCTCGGCCAGGCAGGCCAGCCGGGGCTGCAGCGCTCGAGCGACGGCGGGCTCTATCGGCTCCGCCTGCGGGCCCCATAGGGGGCGACGCCCATCCGAACCCGCGGCGGTCAGCTCCACCCGCCGCTGGCCTGCGGCTCTGGGCGGCGGCGCAGGCACCCAGGGCTGCCCCCCCTTCCGGGCCAGCCTCCGGCCCGTGCGCTCGAGGGCCAGCGCATCACCCGGGCCAGCGGTCTGGCGTGCCCGGGCGCAGATCGAGGCGCCGAGGCCGGGCTGCCCGAGGCGGTCCAGCACCATGGCCAAGCGCAGGCTGACAGAGCCACGCTCCCGGAGCTCGAGGATGCGCCGATAGACCCGCTCGGCCCGCTCCAGATCGCCCTGACGCTCGAGCTCCCGAGCCTGCTCCTGGGCCCGGCGGAGCCAGAGTCGGCGGGCGTCGAGGCGCCGCAGGTGGCCCGGCCGATCCGAGCTTCGTTCCGCCTGGTCCAGGCAGTCCTCGGCCGCCACATCGGAGGCGCCGAGGGCGGCGTGGAAGCCGCGGAGCTGGTCCCGGGTCGAGAAGCAGCGGCCGCCGCCGGTGGTGTGGTAGCTGGGCCAGCGCTGCTGCCCGATCCGCTCCAGCAGCAAGACGCTGCGATCCCGCCAGGGGTCGCGGAACCAGAGCAGCTCGAGCTTGCGGACCAGCGGCTTGTAGGCCACGCGGACCACGCGCTCGTCGCTCCAGCCGCGCTCGGCCGAGAGGCGTTCGACCAGCGCCTTGCGCCCCCCTCCTGTTTGCGAGCCGTGGGCCCGGGCCAGCTGTTTGAGCTCCAGGGCGGTGAACAGCTCCGCCCGAGCCGACCAGGGCACCCCCTCGTGCACGAGGCCCAGCGCCAACAGCTGCTCCAGGGCCACGGCGACGTCCTCGTACTCCAGGCGGGCGACTCGGAAGAGCTGACCGCGGCGCCCGACCAGCCGCGCATACACCCGACCCGGCGGCCCCTCGAGCGCGAGGATCCGCTCGACGATCGCTCGCTCTCCGCCCATCAGGAGCGCCCCATTGGTCTGCAGCGCGCCGGCCGCGACCCGCTGCAGATCCTGCAGGAGGCGTCGTCCTTCGTCGGCGTTGGCTACCTTGTCGACCATGCCGTGAAGCTATCGGTGTGCCCAGCCAAAAACTGACCGGTCCATCCAGACCACGCTCAGGAGCACCATGGCCCGCCGCCGCACGAAGATCGTCGCCACCCTCGGTCCCGCCTCGAGGCCGCCCGACGTGCTGGCGGCGCTCGTCGAGCAGGTGGACGTCTTCCGCATCAACTGCTCCCACAGCGACGCGGACAGCATCCGTCGGGACGTGGCCCACGTGCGCCGGGCCAGCCTCTCGGCGCAGCGTCACGTGGCGATCCTGCTCGATCTCCAGGGGCCCAAGATCCGGACCTCGAAGATGAAGGCGCCGCTGGAGCTCCTGCCCGGAGACGTGCTCGAGATCGTGATGGACGAGCGCCTCGGCGAGGGCCACCGCTGCGGCACCACCTACCCGGAGATGGCCGGTGACGTCGTCATCGGGGACACGGTGATGTTCGCGGACGGCGCGCTGTCGGGCCAGGTCCTCGCCGTGCTCCTCGACGCCCAGCCGCCAGAGGTCCACGTCCGAATGAACGAGGGCGGACTGCTGGGCAGCAACAAGGGCATCAACCTTCCCGGCGTGGACATCTCGGCCCCGTCGCTGACCGAGAAGGACATCGCGGACCTTCAGGTCGGGGTCGAGGCAGGCGCCGACTACGTAGCCCTGTCCTTCGTGCGCCGCGCCGAGGACGTGCGCCAGCTCAAGGCCCGCCTCGAGGCGCTGGGCCACCCGCAGCTGCCGATCATCGCCAAGATCGAGAAGCCCGAGGCCCTGGACAACATCCAGGAGATCCTGGCGGTGGTGGACGGCATCATGGTCGCCCGCGGCGATCTGGGGGTCGAGGTCCCGCTGGAGACCGTGCCCATCCACCAGAAGCACCTGATCTCGGCCGCCAACGCCGCCGGCGTGCTGGTCATCACCGCCACGCAGATGCTGGACAGCATGGAGCGCAACCCGCGCCCCACACGCGCCGAGGCCACCGACGTGGCCAACGCCATCCTGGACGGGACCGACGCGGTCATGCTCTCGGGCGAGACCGCCGCGGGCCTCTACCCACTCCGGGCCGTTCAGGTGATGGACTCCATCGCCCGCGAGGTCGAGCGCTCCCCCTTCCTCTACCCCACCCACGCTCCGGACCTGCCCCTGACCGCCGGCCCCGGAGCCCTGGTCGGCCGAGCGGCCTGCGAGGTCGCCTCCCAGGGCGGACGTCCGCTGGTCGTCTTCACCTGGTCGGGCGCCTCGGCCATCACGGCGTCGAAGTTCAGGCCTCGGGGCCCGATCTTCGCCCTCGCCCCCAACGCCGCGACCTGCGACCGCCTGGCCCTGGCCTGGGGCGTGACGCCCCTCCCCGTCCCCGTGGTCTCGAGCACCGACGAGCTCATCACGATCGGCGAGCAGGTGCTGCTGGCATGCGGACTGCTCGAGCCCGGCCAGGAGGTGGTCGTGCTGGCGGGCTCATCGCCGATGAAGGGCGCGACGAACACGATGCGCGTCCACACCGTGGGGGCCGACGACGGGGACTACTCCAACGAGTAGAGCAGCCACTGGGGGCTCTCGGCGACGGGGGCGCCAGCCACCTCGGCCAGCCAGCCCTCGACCGGCTGCCGGCGGTCCTGGGGGAGCTCGTCCCGGCGCAGCAGCAGGTAGCCCTCCTGGCGGGGCGGCCCCGCCTGCCAGATCAGGTGCGACGACGAGGCGTCCACGGTCAGGCCCGAGCGCAGCGTCAACGGCGCGGCCCAGCTCGCAGCCAGCGTCGGAGCGGCCCGGGTCTTGCCGGCGACCGCCAACGCCCAGGCCGACCGCGAGGGCGGGGCGCGCCCCTGGAAGAAGGGAGCCTCCGAGGCCGGGAACACGCTGACGGGGCCCGCCTCGAGCTCGCTCAGCGCCCGCAGCGCGGGGTCCGGCGGCAGCATCGTCACCGGCACCGAGAGGCGCAG
>CALGIB010000429.1 GCA_937915955.1 uncultured Pseudomonadota bacterium | reverse complement strand
TCCACCCACGAGCCGCATCCGGCAGATCTGCGTTGTCCTTGAAGGGCATCTCCAGCGTGAAGCCTGGGCTGCCGAAGCGCGCGCTCACCGCGTTGGTGCACATCGTCATGTTGGCCGTGCCCGGGGCGTCGATGGGGTAGCCGTGCAGGCGCTGGAGGTCGGGGTTTGCGCGCTGGTAGGCGCTGGCGAAGACCTCGTTGAGGTGGGGGATGCGGCCCTCGGCGTAGCCCTCGATGCCCTCGGGCCCGCTGAGGAAGTTGTAGGGCAGCTCCTCGTCGCCGTGCACGTCCAGGCAGAAGTCCACGCCCGAGGCGTCCATGGCGGCCAGGGTGTGCACGACCTCGGGGCTGCGCTCCAGGCTGGGCCCGTGCCACTCGCGGTTCAGGTTCGCGCCGCTGGCGTTGCAGCGCAGGTGCCCACGCACCGAGCCGTCGGGGTTCATGTTCGGGACCACGTGCAGCGTGGCCAGGCCGCGCAGCTTGCGCGCGAGAGCGTCCGCGGGGTCCAGCAGTCGCCCCAGGAAGCCCTGCATCCACCACGAGGCCATGCTCTCGCCGGGGTGCTGCCGAGCGATGATCCACAGCGAGCGCAGGCCCTCGCCGACCCTCACCCGATCCAGATCACGGCCGTCCAGCGTCGATCCCAGGCGGTCGAGGCGCGCCAGGGGGGAGCCCTGGCAGCAGGCCAGCAGGTCCTGGTGCTGCTCCAGCGAGAACGGCGCGAAGTAGGCGTACCACTGCAGATCGCCCTGGGGACGGTGCCGGATCACCAGCTCGCCGCCCTCGTAGCGGGTGTCCACGCGCGTCCAGGTCCGACGATCGGCGCTGGTGCAGGCGCGGTAGCCCATCCACGCCACAGGGTAGCTGGCCGAGGACGCGTTCACGATCCGCAGCACGCAGTCCTGGTCCCGGGCCCCGCTGACCCGGAAGTGGAACCACTGCATGTGCTCGTCGCCGACGTCTCTACGGAGGGCCAGGCGCATCGCGCCCTGCTCGTCGAGACCCAGGACCTCGATGTTGCCGCTGTCGAACGCTGCGCTGATCTCCACGTGACCTCCAGACCGGGTGCGGATGGTAGTGCCTTCACGCGACCGGGCCGAGGATCCGATCCCTGTCACACGCCTCTCCCAGCGCGTTCTTGACTTGCTACCCGCCGGGCCTGGGCGTACCATCCAGAGACCCCCACGACGGATCCATCGGCCAGGACGGCTGACTCCGGACGAGACGATGAGCACCCGACCGAAGCCCGCCCTTCTCCAGGCCGACTACCCCACGCCCAACCGCAAAGCCCTTCGACGGGTCGCCCAGATCTGGGCCGCCTCGGCCACGGGCTACCTCGACCTCGGCGAGCAGCGCGTCGTGCTCGTCTATGGCGAGCCCTCCAGCACCCAGGACCTGGGCAAGATCGTGCGGGCCATCCGCTCGGGCGTCGACATCCACTTCAAGCGCGTCGGCGTCATGGTGGCCCCCAAGCCGCCGCGCCTGGCCAAGGCCCTGTGGGAGCTCGGCCTCGAGACCAGCCCCGCCACCCTGCTGCGAGGCACCGCGGCGAGCCGGATCGAGGGTGGACTGGGCTTCGAGCGCCTGTACGCCTTCCCCTTGCACACCGAGACGCTGACGCTCGCCGCCACCGGCGACAGCCGCGTGGGCGACGCCATCCGCCTGGATCAGCAGACCAAGCTGCACGTCCTGGGCGAGCTCTCGGCCCTGTGCACCCTGGGAGTGCTCAAGATCGAGGGGTTCGGCAAGCGGCTGCACGCTCAGCGCTGAGCCGCGCTGAGCGCTTGCTCGTCGCGGCGACCGCTCGGCAACCGATAGACTGCTGGCGACCGAGGTCCCGCCCATGCTCGCCCTGATCGCCCTGATCGCCTGCCGCGCCGACGAGAAGCCTGTCGGAGACTCCGACATCGACCCCGCCGACCTGGACGGGGACGGCTTCGGCGAGGACGACTGCGACAACGCCGACGACAGCGTCTACCCGGGCGCCCAGGAGGTGCGAGACCTGCTCGACAACGACTGCGACGGGCTGGTCGACGAGGACCTGATCCGCGAGGGCGACGTGTTGATCACCGAGGTGATGGCGGCACCCAGCGCCGCGCTCGGCGAGTACCTCGAGCTCCACAACGTCAGCGACGAGGACGTCGACCTGGTGGGCTGGGACCTGGGCGGTCTGAGCTTCGAGGACAGCCTGATCCTGCCGGCCGGCGAGACCCTGGTGCTGGGCCAGAGCCGCGACCGCGACGACAACGGTGGCATCTTCGTCGACGTGCTGCTGCCCGAGCTGAGCCTCGGGGACGAGGGGGGCTCGCTGGCTCTGGCCGTCGCCGGGACCACCGTCTTCGCCCTGGACTACAGCGCGGACCACGGCCTGCGCGACGGCAGCGCCATCGGCCTGGACCCTGACTTCGCGGACGGCGACGCCGAGCACTGGTGCCGCCAGCGCACCGCCCTGGAGAACGGCGACGAGGGCACGCCCAATGCCCCCAACGATGTCTGCCGCCACCTGGACCACGACGGCGACGGCTACAGCTGGGACGAGGGTGACTGCGACGACGAGGACGGCGCCATCTCCCCCGCCGTGGCCGAGCGCTGGGACTGGTCGGACAGCGACTGCAGCGGGCTGGCTGACGACCTGGCTCGCGGCGACCTGGACCACGCCGCCTGGTCCTTCGGCTACGCCTACCCCGGCTACGAAGACAACCTGGGCCGAGGCGATCTCGACGGCGACGGCTCCGACGATGTCGTGATCGGCGGTTACGGCGGCGTGATGGTCGTGCCCGCCGAGGCCAGCGGCGGCGGCGAGGCCAGCGAGGCCGCCATCGCCTGGCTCAGCGGCGGCTACTACAACTACCTCGGCGCGGTCCCACCCGTAGCCGGCGACCTCGACGGCGACGGCCAGGACGACCTGGTGGTCGGAGGCAGCGACTACTACTACGCCGAGGAGTACGGCAACAAGGCCCTGGGCGTGTGGCTCGGCCCCGTCAACGGCCAACTGGACGCGGCGGCCCCCGACCTGGCGTTGACCGGCTCCGAGTCGACCAACCAACAGCGCCCCACGGTGGTCGACATCACCGGTGACGGCCAGGTCGAGCTGCTCGTCGGCGACTCCTACGCCGGGTACTACGCGGGCGCTGTGCGCACGTTCCAGCTCGACCTCGGGGCCGAGTCCCTGGCGCTGATCGACGCCGACGGCGCGCTGACCGGCGACACCACCAGCTACACCTACGACTACGTCGGCGCCCGCGTCGGCACCGGCGACATCGACGGCGACGGCACGGCCGACATCGCGGTGTCGGCCTCGGGCGCGGACGCGCCGATCTACAACGGCGGCGCGGTCTACCTGGTGGCCGGCGGCGGCATCCCCAGCGGCGTCATCGCCGAGGAGGCCTTCGCCAGCGTCGTCGGAAAGGGCGCCTACGACGCCCTGGGCTTCGGCGGCAACCCGCAGCTCGCGGACTTCGACGGAGACGGCAGCCTGGATCTGGCCGTGCCCGCCTCGTCCAACAGCGAGGCCTATGTCTTCTTCGACGCCGGTGCCCTGTCCGGGACCGTCAGCGCCTGGGACGCGGACGTCACGCTCGAGGGCCGACTGAGCCCCGGCGAGTTCGGCTACGGCCTGGCCAGCGGTGACTTCGACGGCGACGGCCAGGCCGACCTCGCAGTGGGCGCGCCGGACGGCACGTACACCTACAACTACTACGGCGACGAGACGGATCCCGTCGGGGTCGTCAGCCTCTTCCTCGGCACGACGCTCAGCCAGAACGAGCGCCTGAATCCCTCCGACGCCGACCGCACCTTGAGGGGCGACGAGCCCGGCTCCTGGTTCGGCCAGTCGGTGTTCAGCTTCGACTTCGGCGGTGACGGCGTGGACGATCTGGTGGTCAGCGACCCAGACGTCTTCGAGGTCGTGCTCGTAGAGAACTGAGGAAGGGGCTCCGAATCGGGTCGAGGAGACCTCCGGTTCGAAGGACCGCCCGTCAGCCAGCTCCGGGTCCCTCGTCGCCGCTACTCGACATAGCCCAGCGCTCTCAGCGCCTCGATGTCCTGGCTGTCGGCAGATCCCCGGGTCTGGCTGTGCTCACCCACGAAGTCCGAGCGAGACCGCTGCTGCTCGGCCAACTCCTGGTCCATCAGCGCCCGCAGCGTCTCGCTGGGGAGCCTGGGTCGCAGCTCCGAGGGGTCGACCGCCAGCTCGAAAGCGACCTCGCCCTCCTCGCTGCGGAGGAGCTTGTTCTGGCCGCCGTCGACCACGCAGTGCTGCTCGGGGAGAGGCTCAAAGATGCCGCGCAGGAGGTGGGCGGTAGCTGTCGGCCGGGCCGGCTGCCCATCCACCCCGGAGAGCAGGGAGACGCCGTCCCCGTCCAGAGCGGGCAGGTGCAGCAGCTCCAGCAGGGTCGGCGCCATGTCGACGAGGCTGGCCGGCGCCTCGACGCGACCGGGCCGCACGCCCTCGCCCCAGACCAGCATCGGGATGGCGATCTGCTCCTCGTAGAGCGAGCTCCCGTGGCCCGTCAGGCCGTGTTCGTCGAAGGCCTCGCCGTGGTCGGAGAGCAACCCGAGCAGCAGCCCTCCTCGGTCGCGCCTACGGAGCTCGACCATGAGCCCGCCCAGCGCTCGGTCCGCGTCCTGCACCGATCGGCGGTACTGCGCGCGGTCGCCGTCTTCCCCGTACAGCTCGGCCACGTGCCACTGGTGGGGCTCGAGCGTGTGGAGGTAGGCGAAGGAGGGCCGGTCGGGCTCCTCGTCGAGCCAGGCCAGGAAGCTCTCATAGACCTGCCCGGCCGCGGGATGACGCAGCGCGCCGATGTCCCAGTGACGCGGCAGGACCGCCAGGGAGAAGCCACGATCCAGGCCGCTCAAGCTGCTGCCCAGGGGGCTGGCCGAGAAGCTGCCCGTCCTCCAGCCCGCCTCGCGGAGGCGCTCCTGGAGAAGGTCCACGGTCTCGGGCAGGCGATCGGTGTAGCCCGAGGCGCCGACGCGATGCACCGTGGGCAGCGTCCCGCTGTGCAG
>CALGIB010000428.1 GCA_937915955.1 uncultured Pseudomonadota bacterium | reverse complement strand
GCGTCGCGCGGCGCTGCCTGAGGCGCGGCGGCTACGAGGTGATCGAGGCGCGGGATGGGCTCGAGGCGCTCGAGGTCTATCAGGAGCACGAGCGCATCGATCTGGTGCTGCTGGACCTGACGATGCCGCGGCTGGACGGGCTGCGGACGCTGGAGCGCCTGCGGGCGCTGGAGCCGGGCGTGCGGGTGGTGCTCAGCAGCGGTTTCAGCGAGCACGAGGTCCAGCGTCAGCTCGGCCAGGGGGACCACGCCGAGCTGTTCCTGCCCAAGCCCTGGACGGGTCCGGAGCTGCTCCAGATCGTGGCGAGGGCGCTGGGCTGACCTCAGCGCTTCGTGGCCACCACGAGCACGATGGGCGTGTAGGGCATCGGAAACACGTCCTCCCGCACCTCGACCTCGAAGCCCGCCTGCGCGAGGTGCCGCCTGGCCGCCGCGAGCCGGAAGGTCAGGTAGTACATGATGAACGGTGGGTCCATCACCGCGTTCCGCAGCCGCATCACCAGGTTGAAGCCGCGCGCGATCCAGACCTTCCAGTTGAGGTCGTTCGGGTCTCCGGTGGTCATGAACACGAAGCGTCCCCCGGGCTTGAGCGCCTTGGCGACCGCCCGGCAGAAGCGCCCCTCGTCCTCCTCGAGGATGTGCCCGAAGGCCCCGAAGCAGCTGACCAGATCGAACTCCTCGTCGAAGGGGTGCTCGAGCGCGTCGCCCTGCACCAGCTCGATGGGCGCGGCGCCGGGGGCGGCCTCGAGCCGCCGTGCGGCCTCGTCCAGCATGCCCTGGCTGAGGTCCAGGCCCACCGCCCGCTCGCGAGCCACCTGTCGCAGGTGCAGCAGGCCGGCGCCCGTTCCGCAGCAGAGGTCCATCACGGCGTCGGCGCTCTCCGGCCCGCCGACCTGCTCGGTCACGACGTCGAGCAGCACGTCCGGAGTGCGGAACGGGGTGCGGTCGAACTTGGGCGCGAGCAGGTCGTAGCCCTCGGTCGTGCCGGTGAGCGCCTGCTGACAGAGCTCGAAGAAGGTGGGGCCGTCGGGGTGGAACATCGTCACGCTGTAGCCCCAGGTACATGACGAGTCCAGGCTTCCCCGTTATGGACCCGGCCGGCACAGGTGTCCCCTCGGGGGACACGAGATGGTGGCGACGAGGAGTCCATGAGCTGGAAGATGTCCTGCCCCAAGTGTGGGTCGCTGAACCTGGACCTGGAGCGTGACCGGCGCGTCGCGGGAATCCGAGGTCCGCATCAGGTCCAGCTCCACTGCTACACCTGCGGCTTCGTGCTGTACGGCGAGAAGTCCGTGCAGGAAGAGTGTGACAAGCAGTACGCCATCTGGCTGGCGGATCGACAGCTCGATCCCAACCCGGCCCCGGTCCGCAGCGCCCCCGCGGAGGAGAGCCGTGCGGCTCAGCCCCCTGCGGCCGAGGCGGACGGCGACGCCTCCGAGGCCGAGGCCGGGGACGAGTCGGACGACGACGACACCGGCTCGGACGAGTCCGAGCGCCCCGTCGTCCTGACGGGCGACCAGCACCAGTGCTCCTGGCCCGGCTGCAAGAAGATTGCCCGGCCCCGCAGCAAGTACTGCTCGCGGAACTGCTCGAACAAGAACGCTCGCTCGCGCCACGCGGCCCGCAAGACCTGAGTCAGGCTGGCCTGCGCTCGAAGCGGGCCACGCTCAGCAGGTAGATCTGCCACTCGCTGGGGCCGTGGGGACGAACCCATGGCACGGCGTGTCGGCTGGCGTCCGCGCCGTCGAGCAGCTCGGGCTCGGGGCTGCTCAGCACCACCCGCGAGGCCCGCTCCAGGGCCTCGTCGAGGAAGGCCTCGGGCTCGTCGAGCAGGTCGATGAGGTTGGCGGCGACCAGCGCATCCAGCTCGGCCAGGGGCAGGGCCTCGGCGTCCAAGACCAGCCCGGGCGGCCCCGCTCGGAGCACGGCGCGGAGGCTCAGGTCGCAGGCCAGCACCGTGCCGTGGCGGGCCCGAAGGCGGGTGGTGAGCAGCCCGGAGCCGCAGCCCAGCTCGGCGACCAGGTCGTGGGGACCGCCCAGCAGCTCCTCGATGGCTCGCTCGGGAGCGCCTTGGGCCTGCTCGAGCAGGCTGAGGAGCGCCTCGGGAGCGCCCTCGGTGGGCTCGGGCCAGCTGGCCTCGTCGTGGACCCAGTCGTCGCCGAAGCGCAGGGGCTCGCCGCCGGGACAGGCCGCCGCGAAGTCCAGGACCAGGCGCACGGCCTCGGGGGTGGCCAGGCCCTGCTCGGCCAGGGTCGCCAGCACGGCGTCCCGGTGCTGGTGCAGGTAGAGCGCCGGCTCGGGGACCAGGATGGGCACGCCGACCAGCACCGGGTAGGCCGTCTCGCAGGCGCAGAGCAGCAGGCCGCTGCCGTCTGGGAAGCTGGGGCCCTGACTCAGCGGGCCTCGACAGCGAGGGCAGCGTAGGTGTTCGAGCATCTCAGACCTCGATGGTGGCCCAGCGGCCCCTCTGCCAGATCCAGGCGAAGACCCCGGCCTGCAGCAGCCGATAGCCGATCTGAGCCGCCCAGATCGCCATCAGCCCCAGGCCCAGGTGCGGCCCCAGGAACCAGGCCAGCGGTAGGAACAGACCCCACTGCAGGCTGATGCTCACCGCCGCCACCTGCCGGCTGGCGCCGGCGCCGAAGAGCGCGTTCATCAGCACCAGCCCGACGCCGTCCAGGGCCACGCTCAGGCCGAACAGCCGCAGGGGACCTCGGGCCAGGTCCATAGTCTCCGGTGAGTCCAGGAAGGGGGACAGCACCAGGTCGGGCAGCAGGGCCATGACCAGGCCGAGCAGGCCCATCACGACCACGGCGACCTTCGCCACGTCCCAGCCCCAGGCCTTGGCGTCCGCCGGGTCCTTGCGACCCAGCGCCTGGCTGACGAGCGAGGCGGCCGCCATGCCCATGGCCAGGCCGGGCAGGATGCTGACCAGCATGAGCTGGACCAGCACGTTGGCGGCGGCGCCGGTCTGGGTGCCCATGCGCCCCAGGATGGCGAAGAGGGCCACCCAGCCGGCGGCGAAGAGGAACTGCTGCAGGCTGGCGGGCAGGCTCAGGCGCAGCATCGTGCGCATCGTGTCGCGCCCAGGCAGGCCGCGGGCGAAGCCCTGGTCGCGGGCCAGCGTGAAGCCCTGGACCAGGTACATGGCCGTCCCGACCCAGGTGGACACCGCGCTGCCCACCCCGGCCCCTACGGCGCCCAGCTGGGGGGCGCCCAGGTGACCGTAGATCAGCAGCCAGTTCACGCCGATGTTCACGGCGTGCATCACCACCAGCGTCCGCAGGTAGACGACCGAACGGTTGACCCCGTTCCAGTGTCCTCGGAACGCGAAGTTCATGCCCACGGCGACCAGCGCCAGCAGGCGGGCTTGCAGGTAGCCGGCGCCGATCTCGGCCACGCCGGGCTCCGGCGCCAGGAAGGGGAAGAGGCGCGGGGTCGCCCACCAGGTCAGCGCGCAGAGGGGCAGGCCCACCGCGACGGCCAGCAGGAGACCGCCATTGAGCGGGCGGGCCACCTCGGCTGTACGGCCCTCGCCCAGCCGCCGGGCGGACCTCGCCTGGACCCCCG
>CALGIB010000427.1 GCA_937915955.1 uncultured Pseudomonadota bacterium | reverse complement strand
ATGGTCTTGGCGCGCCCGGGGATGCGCTCGACCTCGCGCAGGTCCAGCACGTTGACGACGTCCGGGTAGTAGGCCCGGGCGATGGCGTCCGCGCGGGCCTGCTCGGCCTGGCTGTGGACCACGCCTTCCAGGATGATGTTGTTGTTGACCAGCTTGGCCTTCACGCCGGGGCGGTCGATCTCCTGCTCGATCAGGCCGGCCAGCAGGCGCTGGGCCACCGGCGAGAGCGTGACCATCGACTCGACCAGGGGCTCCTTGCTGGCCAGGTCCTCGACCCGCGACAGCTCCTCGTCCAGGCTGACCTCGCCCTGGATGTAGACCCGGTCGTTGATGATGCGGAACTTCAGGCCCTCGATGTCGGCCAGCAGGTTCTCGACGTTCCGCATCACGCGGGACAGGTTCGCCGGGATGACCGTGATCTCGAACTCGTCGCGCAGGATGCCCTGCGTGTCGTAGATGATGATGTTCGTCGTGCCGGCCTTGCGGCCCGCGATCAGCAGCTGGCGGGCGTCGCGCAGCGGGACCACCTTGATGATGTCCGAGCCCTGGGCCACGTTGCCGAAGTTGTAGGGGATGTCGACGGCGGACTGGGTCTGCACGACGATGTACTGATCGCTGATGTTGTCTTCGTCCGCGAAGCCCTGCTCGGTGTGGAGCAGGACCACGCCGGCTCCGGCCAGCAGGGCCAGGGTCAGCGAGGCGGAGACCAGCCGGCGCAGGCGCTTCATCTAGAAGCCTCCGGTGCGGATGACTTCCCAGCGGGCGCGCTGCCGAGCGCGGACGCGCTGCGGGATGCCCAGGGTGTTGTGGATGGTGGCGTGCTCGAGCTCGACGGCGCGCTCGGTCTCCCAGAGGGAGCGCAGGGTCAGGCTGAGGTCGCCCAGCTCCTGAGCCATGATCAGCTTCTGGGCCTCGTCCGGGTAGACCGCCAGCGTGACGGTGCGCCCGTTGCCGAGGCCGGCCGGCTGGTAGACCTCCTCGTCCCCGTCGTTGACCAGGACCGCCTGGGGCTGGCCGATGTCGTCGCCGACGCTCAGCACCCAGACGTTCTGGAAGAGCGTCACGGTGCGCGAGTCCACCTGGTCGCCGCCGCCGAAGTCGAAGGTGCCGACGACGTCGATGTAGTTGCCCGGCTTGATGTGGCCGCCGACGCCGTTGAACTCGTCGACCGCGATGGCCACGGCGCGCATCTTCTTGGGCACGTAGAAGGCCAGGCCCGCCTCGTCCGGCTTGACCAGCTTGGTGGCCAGGACCTGCTCGCCCTCGAGGATGGGGTTGCTGGTGATCTGCCCCAGGATGTCCTCGACCTCGCTCAGGGCCTTGGGCTGGCGCCAGTGGCGGGGCACCTCGACGACCTGCACCATGGTCTCGTCGAGCTTGAAGTTGGCAGGGATGTCGCGCGTGGCGACCAGCGTCTTGAGGGGCTCGCTGTCGAACAGCAGCGACTGCTCGCGCTGGGCGACGTAGCGGCACTGGACCAGCGTCATCAGCAGCGCCGTGACGAGCGCGGCGATGAAGGCCTTGGGGTTCTTCACGTCAGGCGGCCTCGAAGCTCGGGAGCAGCCGACTCTACCGCATGTCCCCCGAGCCCTCGCGCATGCCGTTCTGGAAGACGTCCTGAGTGTCCTTGCGCATCGAGTCGAAGCCGCTCTGCAGGGGGCCCATGAAGACGTAGGCCGTGGCGGTCAGGCCGACCGCGATCACCGAGACGTAGAGCAGGTATTCGATGGTGCTCTGGGCGCGCCGGCGTCGGCGGAGGAGCGTGCTCAGAACCACTTCAACACCTCCGTCGCGCGGGTGACGAGCAAGGCTACGACGATCACGGGGGAGAAGGCCACCACGGTGAGATCCGGGGGCTCGGCCTGCTCCTGGCCCAGGGCTCGGCCCACGCCGGCCTTGATCGCCGGGATCAGGTTCTTCAGGCGCCCCTTGATCGCCAGGACGGCGAGGCCGAAGGGCAGGTTCAAGATGTAGACGAGCAGGCAGCAGCGCAGGGCCTCGCCGCCGCCGTAGAAGGCCCCGATCGCCATGAGCAGCTTGGCGTCTCCGGCCCGGATCGCCCCGCCGAGGATCCAGCCGGGGAACATCAGCCCGAAGGCCACGGCCAGGCCGATCACGCCCACCCAGCCGTCGCCCATCATCAGGTTCCACAGCACGCCCAGGCCCATCGCGGGGAAGGTCAGTGCGTTGGGGATCTTCTGCTTGCGGAGGTCCGTGACCAGGGCGATCAGGCAGACGAGCGCGACGACCAGGTCGGCGGGAGCGAGCTGCGGCATGCGCCTCTACGGGAAGGGCTTGACGACGACGTCGCTGACGTTCTCGAAGGTCTTCGAGGTGCTGTCGGTCAGGTAGAGGAAGCCGGCGGCCAGCCCGATCACCACGACGGAGATGCCCAGCATGTACTCGACGATCGACTGACCCTGGCGGCGACGGCGCATCGGTCCGACCTCCGAAGAGCCTGAGCGTAGCAGGCTCGTCGCTGCCTTGATAGCAGGCCCGCCATGCGCCTCCTCCCTGCCATGCTGGCCCTCCTCGCGCTCGTCGCGGGCTGCTACTCGCCCCAGGACTTCTCGGACGAGTACAACCAGGCGGTCTGCGACAAGATCTACGAGTGCTACGACGCGGACCTGCTCGAGTACATCCCGAACCGGGGTGAGGACATCGAGACCTGCTACGAGGACCGCGACGAGCCCACCCAGGCCGACGACGAGGACTGCGCCTTCGACCGGGAGCGCGCTCGGCTCTGCGTCGAGGAGACCGGGGACATGCCCTGCCAGGACTACCGTCAAGGCAACAACTGGCCCGAGTCCTGCGACCTCGTGTGCGGCTCGGACGAGTAGGCTTCGGCCATGGGCCCGCCCGCCAGCACCGAGCAGTTCGGCAAGTACCAGATCCTGGAGCGTGTCGCTCAGGGCGGCATGGCCGAGATCTTCAAGGCTCGGATGGAGGGCATCGGCGGCTTCAACCGCCTGTTCGCCATCAAGCGCGTGCTGCCCGGGCTGTCCAACAACCGGGAGTACATCGACCTCCTGGTCGACGAGGCCAAGGTCGCTGGGCTGCTGAGCCACGCGAACATCGTGCAGATCCTGGACCTGGGCCAGGTCAAGGGCCAGTACTACGTGGCCATGGAGTACGTGCACGGCCGCGACCTGGGGCGGGTCCAGGCCCGCGCCGAGGAGCGGGGCATCACCCTGCCCGTGCCCCACAGCGTGTTCGTGCTGATCGAGGTGCTCAAGGGGCTCGAGTACGCCCACAACAGGCAGATCCTGCGGGGCAACACCCCCGTCCCGCTGAACATCGTGCATCGGGACATCAGCCCCAGCAACGTGCTGCTCAGCTTCCAGGGCGAGGTGAAGCTGACGGACTTCGGCATCGCCAAGGCCTCGGTCAAGGCGCTCGAGACGGTCAGCGGGGTCATCAAGGGCAAGTTCGACTACATGAGCCCCGAGCAGGCCTCGGCGAAGGAGGTCGACCAGCGCACCGACCTGTTCGCTGCGGGCGTCCTGCTCTACGAGATGCTCTGCGGGGCCCACCCCTACCGGCAGGGCGGCGATCTCAAGACCATCGCGGCGATCCGGGCGGGCGAGTACCAGCCCCCGACCTTCGTGAACCCCGACGTGCCCTACAGCCTCGAGGTGATCCTCGACCGGGCGCTCGCGCTCGATCCGGACGAGCGCTACCAGACCGCGACCGAGTTCAAGGACGCGCTGACGCGCTTCTTCCACGACGCCGGCTTCATCTTCAGCCACAGCACGCTGGCGGCCTACCTCAAGGGCCTGTTCCCCGAGGGCGCCGCCTCGCGCAAGAGGGCGCCCCGCGGCGTGGCGCTCAAGGACCAGGAGACGCGGCCGATCCCGATCCCGGCGCAGCGTCAGGTCGCCAGGGATCTGGTGCCCCCGCCCGAGCCGCCGGACGAGGGGCGGCCGACGGTCCTGGCCGAGGCGCCGCAGGCCGAGCCGCCGCCGCTGGACCTGGGCATGGACGACGACGAGCCCATCCCGATGATGCTCGACGTGGGGCGGCCGACCCTGCCCAACCAGGACCCGCTGATCGAGAGCCCCTCGGTGGCCTTCGGCCCCGTGGACACCGGGGAACACACCTTCGACGCCGCCGGGGACACCAGCTCTCTGTCCGGCCGTGGGCTGCGCTCGGGCCTGGACCCCGAGTCCCTGCTCGAGGACCTCTCCCTGGACTCGGGTGAGTACGCGGCGGCTGGCGACGACGAGGCCACGCTGGTCCGCGACCCCCTGACGATGAGCCAGGCGGCCCTGCCCCCCAACGAGTGGGCCGAGGACGTCGCGACCGTGATCCGCCCCGATCCGACGCGCCAGACCCCGCAGCTGGGTGAGGTCCTGGGCACCGAGGAGCTCGAGACGCTGGAGCTGGATGACCCGACCTCGGCCTTCAGACCGCCGCCGCCGACGCCCGTGGTCGCGGAGCGCCCCGCGCCCGTGATCGTCTACCCGCCGCCGCCGCCCGAGC
>CALGIB010000426.1 GCA_937915955.1 uncultured Pseudomonadota bacterium | reverse complement strand
AGCACATGGGGCATGGGCTTGGCCCTAACAGGCTCCTGGGATAGGTGGCGGGGTCGTCGACCGAGGAGCGGATGGCTCTGGGACTGCTCGCTGGCCTGCTCTCGCTCGCGCTCGCCACGCCGCCCGCCCAGACTGCGAGCTCCTCCATCTGGGAGAGCATCGAGGTCGACAAGGGCGCGCAGCTGTCCAGGGACGAGATCGACGCCGTCGAGGAGCTGGCCGAAGAGCGCTTCGCCGAGCAGCGCTTCCTCGGCTCCGGGCCCCTGGCTCGCCAGCCGGATCTGCGCCTCTACACGGACCCGGTCGGCGCGCTCAAGGTCGACCCGCTGCACCTGGATCAGGTGGCCCCGGGCGAGTTCGACATCCCGGTGGTCGTGAACCCCTGGGTGAAGAAGTGGATGCGCTACTTCCTGGGCTCGGGCAACAAGTGGTTCGCGCGCTACCAGTCGCGCCGCTCGGCCTACGAGCCGATGATGCTCGAGCTCCTGAGCGAGGCCGGCATGCCTCGGGATCTGCTGTTCCTGTCCATGATCGAGTCGGGGTTCAGCAACCAGGCCCGCAGCTACGCCTCGGCCGTGGGCTTGTGGCAGTTCATGGCCCCCACGGGCCGCGCCTACGGCCTGCGCATCGACTACTGGGCCGACCAGCGCGTCGACCCCGAGGCCGCCACCCGCGCGGCCATCTCCTACCTCAAGGACCTCTACGAGCTGCAGGGCGACTGGTACCTGGCCTGGGCCAGCTACAACGCCGGACCGGGGCGGGTGAACCGCGCCATCCAGCGCCACGGAACGCGGAACTTCTGGGTCCTCGCCGAGCAGGACACCCTGCACGAGGAGACCCGCAACTACGTGCCCAAGATCCTCGCCGCGGCCATCCTCGGCAAGCACCCCGAGCGCTACGGCTTCGACCAGCTCGAGCCCCTCCCCGAGCTGGTCTACCAGTCCGTCGAGGTGCAGGGCGCCGTGACCCTGGACGTCATCGCGCGGTGCGCGGGCGTGACCGAGGCCCGCATCGAGGCGCTCAACCCCTCGCTGCTTCGGGGCTCCACGCCGCCCGAGGGCACCACGATGGTGCACCTGCCGCTGGGCACGGCCGAGACCTTCGCGGCCCGCTTCGAGGACATCCCGCCCAGCGAGCGGGTCAGCTACCACCGCCACCAGGTGGCCCGAGGCGAGTCCCTGGGCGGCATCGCCGCGCACTACGGGGTCAGCGCGGCCGACATCGCCAAGGTCAACCGGGTGCACGACCCCGACCGCATCTACGTGGGCATGGAGCTGGTGATCCCGATGCACGGCGTGGACCCCGGTCTGGTCCAGCAGGTCGCCGGACCTCCGGCGGCCACGACCGTGCACACCGTTCGGAGCGGGGACACCCTGGCCGCGGTCGCCACCCGCTACGGGGTGACGATGGCCCAGCTGGTCGAGTGGAACGGCCTGGCCAGCGCTGACCACATCCGCGTCGGCCAGGAGCTGACCATCCACGGCGGGCGCCCGGACAAGACCACCCAGCTGACCTACACGGTGCAGCCTGGCGACACGGTCTCCGGCGTCGCCGAGCGCTTCGGGGTCACCAGCTCCCAGGTCATGGAGTGGAACGGCATCCAGGACGCCAGCAAGCTGCGGGTCGGTCGGACCCTGAAGCTCTACGGACCCAGCCAGGACTGGAAGTTCGTCACCGTGCGCAGCGGCGACAGCCTGGGTCGCATCGCGCAGGCGCAGGGCTGCACGGTCAGCGAGCTCAAGGGCTGGAACGACCTGAGCAGCTCCACCATCTACCCCGGCCAGAAGCTGAGGGTTCGCGAGGACTGATCCCATGATGCTGTCTGTCGAAGACGCCCTGTCCCGCGTGATGGCGGCCGTGCGCCAGCCGCTGCCGGAGCGCGTCGGCCTGCTCCAGGCCCTCGACCGGGTGCTGGCCGAGGCCATCGTCTCGCCGCGCGACGTGCCGCCCTGGAACAACTCGGCGATGGACGGCTACGCGGTGCGCAGCCAGGACACCCCTGGGACCCTGCGCGTGCTCGAGACCATCGCGGCGGGCTCGGTGCCTTCGCAGACCGTCGGCCCGGGCACCTGCAGCCGCATCATGACCGGCGCTCCGATGCCCTCAGGGGCGGACGCGGTGGTGATGATCGAGCGCACCGACGGGGGCCACGAGCAGGTCGAGATCCAGGTCCAGGCCCGCCTGGACGAGCACATCCGCCCCCAGGGCGGGGACATCTCGACGGGTCAGCAGGTGTTGCAGCCTGGCCGCGTGCTGGGCCCGGGGGAGCTGGGCCTGATCTCCTCGCTGGGCTTCCCTTCGGTGCTCGTCGCGCAGCGCCCCCGGGTGGCCATCCTCTCCACGGGGGACGAGGTGGTCGAGACGGGCTGGCCGCTGCAGCCCGGCCAGATCTACTCGAGCAACACCATCACGCTGGCCGCCCTGGTGCGTCGAGCGGGGGCCGAGCCCGTGCACTGCGGCATCGCGCCGGACGAGCCCGCGGGCCTGCGGGCCTCGCTCCAGGCCTGCCTGCGCTCGGACCTGATCCTGACCACCGGCGGCGTCAGCGTCGGCGACTTCGACTTCGTCAAGGACGTCTTCGACGACGTGGGCGCGACGCTGGACTTCTGGAAGGTCGCGATGAAGCCCGGCAAGCCGCTGGCCTTCGGGACCATCTCGGGCATCCCCTGCTTCGGCCTGCCCGGCAACCCCGTCAGCTGCATGGTCAACTTCCTGCAGTTCGTGCGGCCTGTCCTGCGCAAGACCCTGGGCGACCCTCGACCCCACCTCCCGGTGGTGACCGCGCGCCTGACCCATCGCTTGCCCAAGCGCCCGGGGCGCGTGCACATGTCCCGGGTCGTGCTCGGCAGCGACCACAAGGGCGGCTGGACGGCCACGCCCACGATGACCCAGTCCAGCGGCGTGCTCATGAGCATGGCCCAGGCCGACGCCCTGACGGTGCTGCCGGTGGACGCCGGCGCCCAGGAGGCGGGCAGCCTCATCCGGGTCCAGGTCCTGGACTGGCGCTTCATGGACCAGACCGGGCCCGACTACGGCCTGCCCGGCCACGGCCCGCTGGAGGACCACGGATGCTAGGCTTCCTCCTGGCGGGCGGGAGGGCCCATCGCTTCGGCGCCGACAAGGCGATGCACCTCGTCGACGGCGTCCCCATGGCGCTCCGCGTCTACACCTCGATGCGCGAGGCCGGGCTCGAGGTCGTCGCGGTGGCCAAGGACCGGCGGCTCGAAGAGCTCGGCATCCCCTGCCTCGTCGAGCCCGATAAGCCGCGGCACCCGCTGGTCGGGGTCGTGCTCGGGCTGGGCGAGGGCGGGGGCGTGTTCGCGCCCTGTGACGTGCCCTGGATCCCGCCGCAGGCCTTCGTCCAGTTGGCCGAGGCGCCGGGCTCCATCGCCCGGGACGAGGGAGGACTGCACCCACTGCTGGCCCACTACCCGGAGGACTGGCTCGAGCGGGCCCAGGAACTGCTGTCCCGCCGCCGCCCCGCCCGCGCGCTGGCCGACGGGGCCCAGTTCCTGGATCTGCCGGCCGCGTGGCTGCGGAACGTGAACCGGGTCGAGGACCTGGGGCCTCGGCAAAGGTAGGCTGCGGCCATGTCCTCCAAGCGCATGGTCCTGCTCTCCAACGATGAGGCCGCCTCCGGGCTGGCCGCCGCCGTCCTCAGTCAGCAGGGCTACGCCGTCCAGGTCCGGGAGCGGGCCTCGCCAGTCGAGCTGGCCGCGCGGCTGGACGCCTGGATCGGGGAGATCCCGGTGATCCTCGTGGCCGGCTACGGCCCCTGGGACCAGCCCGATCCCCTGGCGCTGGTCGAGGCGCGCTGCAGCCGCCTGATCGAGGGCTTCGGCGACCTCCTGCGGACCCTGGCGCTCCGGGAGCTGGGCTCGGCCGCCCTGCAGCTGAGGGCTCGCGCAGGCCTGGCCGGCACGACGCTGATCTTCGCGGTGACCGGCGGCCCCGAGTGCACCCGCATCGCGCTGGAGGAGCTGGTGCTGCCCGAGCTGCCGCACCTGCTCCGCGACTTCGGCCTGGTGGACGAGGACGTCGAGCAGGCCGAGCACTTCGTGCAGATCGGCGCGGGCGAGGCCCCCGAGATCGCGGCCCCGGGCTGGCTGAACCAGCTCTCGGCCCTGGGCGGTCGCCTGGATCGCGAGGCCCGGGTCGAGCTGCCCCCTTCGATCGCGAAGTCGGCGCCGGTGCTCGAGGTGCTCAACTCCGCGGGCGAGCGGGGCGAGGTGCAGCTGGGGACCGAGCGCTACGGCGCCTATGGCTGGCCCGACCTGCGCCGGCCGGAGTCCAAGGTGCTGCTGGTCGGACCGGGCGAGCCCGTGGGCGAGGTGCTGGCGCTGCACCGCATGCCGACCCGGGTCGGGGTCTGTCGACGGGGGGGTGGGCTGCTGCACAGCACCGGTCGACTGGGCCGCTCGGCCATGGAGATCACCGGCGCGGACTACCCCGAAGAGGGCCGCCTGTTCGCGATGGACAGCGACACGATCCACGTCCGCGAGGGGGAGCACGTCTACTCCTGGGACGGTCGCCGTCGCCTCCAACAGGGCTCCATGCAGGCGACGCTGGCCAGCCTGATTCTGCACTGGTCTCGTCGCTGACGCGCAACGGTTAGACGCCGGGCTCCCATGCAGTTGGAGCTGTGATGACCCCCGAAGCCCGCGCCCTGCTCGAGCCTGCTGGCACAAAGGTCCGTGACCCCATCAGCAACCGCAGCGTCTGGCTGGCCGGCTTGCTCAAGGCCGGCGTGGTCGACGGCGGCAAGCTGTCGTTCGACGTGGACTTCGCCAAGGACCACAAGCGCGACGACCGCGCCCGCATCGTCGAGGCGCTGCTGGCCAACCTGCGCGGCGCCGGCTTCGACGGCGAGATCGAGCCCAACGTGCGGGTCGAGGGCGTGCGGCGCGGACTCCCCTCGCCCAAGCCCGAGGGCCACGGTCACGACCACGGTCACAGCCACGACCACAAGGCCGCCGAGCCCGGCTCGGACAAGGTGAGGGGCATGAGCGGCCCGGGCATGCAGCCCCACGGCGGCGCCATCGAGCTTCAGCCCATCCCCGGCGTGAAGCACGTCATCGCTGTCGCCTCGGGCAAGGGCGGCGTCGGCAAGTCCACGGTGGCCACCAACCTGGCCGTCTCACTGG
>CALGIB010000425.1 GCA_937915955.1 uncultured Pseudomonadota bacterium | reverse complement strand
GCGAGCTTCCTGGGCGGCGGCGCCAGCTTCACGAACAACCGCTGGAAGCCTGTGATGGCGGGCGGCGCCCACCGCTACGTCACGCCCTACGGGGACATCTACCGCCAGGCGCCCATGGAGCCCGGCGCAAACATCCCCGTCGTCCAGTCCACGAACCAGCGGTACTGGGACCAGCGCAGCCGCTTCTGGACGAGCGTCGCCTACCCCCGCAAGCAGTACCAGGCCGTCTGGGCCCGCTACACCGGCGTGGTCCGCCAGCCCAAGGACGAGCTGGGCAAGCAGGTCTACCGGGAGCTCCTGCCCACGCGAGGCTTTCTGTCCAGCGTCTCAGGGGGCTGGCGCTACGCGAAGGGCACCGCCTACCCCTACAGCATCAGCCCCGAGGACGGCCGCGTCCTGGCGGTCTCCGCCGAGGTGACCACGCGCTTGCTCGGCAGCTACATCGTGGACGAGACCAAGCCGAAGGGCCGCGTGCCCTTCGACCGCCTGCAGCTCACGGGCGAGGCCCGCGAGTACATCGACCTGCCCTGGTCCCACAACCACGTGCTCGGCCTCCGCGGCTCGGCCGGCGTGTCCTTCGGGGACCAGCTCCGCTACGGCGCCTTCCGCCTTGGCGGCAGCTACGGCGAGTCCAGCTACTACCAGCTGCCGGATGAGTGGCAGTCGCTGCGCGGCTTCCCGGTCGCGACGGTCAGCGGCAACAACTACTACCTGGGCACCGTCGAGTACCGCCTGCCGATCTGGCGGGTCGATCAGGGCGCGGGCACCGTGCCGCTGTTCCTTCGGGCTCTGCACGGGGCCGTCTTCATCGACGTCGGCGACGCCTTCGACAGCGGCGACGGCCTCGACCGGCCGCGGGTGGGCGCCGGCACGGAGCTGCGCATGGGCACGATCATCGGCTGGGGTCTGCCGGTGGACTTCCGCCTCGGCTACGCCTTCTCGGTGATGGGTCAGGGCGGCTACAGGCCCAGCGACCTGGAGAGCCTCTACCTCCGCCTCGGGACCAGCTTCTGAGCCTCGGGTGTTCTACGTTAGTCTTGACGTGACAAGACTGACGGTGACCGCATGCTGCTCCTCCTCGCCGGCCTGGCCCAGGCCGCGCTCCCCGATGACGCCCTCACCGCGCTGCGACGCGGTGACTGTGGCGGCGCCCTCCGCCTGCTCGAGGCGGACACCAGCCTGGAGTCGGCCGTCGCGAAGGCCCGCTGCGGCGCCCCAAAGGACCTGCAGCATCACCTTGAAGCTGGTGACCTGAGCGAGGGCGGCGTGCTCGAGCCCTACGCTCGCCTACTGGTCGCTACCGACTGGCTGGAGTCCGACCCCGCTCGCGCCGAGCAGGCCCTCGCCGGCGTGAAGCTGCCCGGATCGGCCGGCCTGGAGCTGCGCATGGTCCGCGCCCGCGCCCAGATCCAGCAGGGCAAGAGCCTCGAGGCCCGCGCGGACCTGCGGGCCCTGCTGTCCACGCCGGTCGAGCCCGAGGCCCTCTACTGGCTGGCCGTCGGCGCCGAGGACCGTGGCGAGACGGCCGCCGCCATCGACGCCCACCGCTCGAACTGGTCCGACAACGTGCGCTCTCCCTTCTCGGCCCTGTCCGGCGAGCGCCTGGTCGCCCTGGGCAGCCCCGTCCCGGACACCTCGACCGAGGCCGGACGGAGCCTGGCGCTGAAGCGGGCCCGAGCCCTGGTCAAAGCCTACCGAGCCCCCGAGGCCATCCCTCTCTACGACGCGCTCACCGCGGCCAACGGCCGCACGGACGAGTCCTGGACCCACGAGCTGGCCATGGCCCTGTTCAAGGCCAAGGAATACCCGAGGGCGATGGAGACGCTGGGCCGCCTCGAGCCCACCAAGGCCGGCACCGAGGGCGGCGCGGACACGCTCTACCACTACGCGCTGGGCACCTCCCGGACCGGCGACTACGCCGCCGCCGCCGTGTACTACGCCCGCCTGGTCGAGCTCTACCCGGGCACGACGCTTGCCGACACCGCCTCCTTCAAGCTGGGCTACCTGGACTACGACGAGGGCAAGCTCGAGGCCGCCATCCCCAAGCTGCGCGCCTACCTGGCCAAGCACCCCTCGGGCAAGCACGCCGACGAGGCCTGGTGGTTCCTTGGCTGGTCGCTCTACCGCCTGGACTCCCTGGAGGAGGCCGAGGCCGCCTTCGACAAGCTGCTGGCCAGCCACTCGAAGTCCCCGCTGGCACCCCAGGCGTTGTACTGGAAGGCCCGCATCCGGGGCCGCCAGGGCGATCAGGAGGGCGAGGACGACAGCCTGATCCAGCTCGTCCACGGCTACCCCACCAGCGGCCACGCCTGGTTCGCCGCCGAGCGCCTGGACTACGAGATCTCAGGCCTGGGCGAGCTGGAGCTGCCCGAGATCCCGGCCCAGGTCGTCGCGGGGAGCAGCGAACTCCAGGCCGCCCTCGCGCTCGCTCAGGCCGGTCAGTGGGACTGGGCCCGCGAGCGCATGGAGGGCGCCATCCCCGCCAACCGCTCCAAGGAGACCTCCCTGGCGCTGGCGCACGCCCTGATCAGCGTCGGCGCCTACAAGAAGGCCCAGGACCTGGCCCGCCCCTACTGCGCGAAGCCCTGGCGGGCGGCCGAGGCCCCCGTGGCCACCACCGCCTGCTACCCCCGACCCGAGCACCCCGTGGTGGTCGAGGCGGCGGCCAAGGGCGACCTGGAGCCCTTGCTGCCCTACGCCATCATGACGGCCGAGTCGGCGCTGGACCCCAGCGTCACCTCCTGGGCCGGAGCTCGAGGCTTGATGCAGCTCATGCCCGAGCTGGCCGAGGGAGTGCACGAGGGCCTTCTGCCCGAGGACCCCTACGACCCCGACCGCCTGTACATCGCGGGCTACAACGCCTGGCTGGGTACCACCGAGCTCTCGCAGCTCTCGCAGCAGTTCTACGGCAGCGGCGTGTCCCCTCACCTGCCGCTGGCCATCGCCGGCTACAACGGCGGCGCGGACGCGGTCCAGCGCTGGCTCGACGGCTACGACCAGCCCCCGGACGCCGACTGGTTCGCCGAGAACATCAGCTACACGGAGACCCGACAGTACGTGCGCCGCGTCCTCGGCTACCTGATGACCTACCGCTGGATCTACGGGGACGAGCCAGAGGAGTAGCGGCCCGCGTCACCACTTGACATGCCAAGACATATGCTTCACTGTCACCTTAAGGAGGTGCCCTTGAAGCTCGATGAGCTCACCATCGCCCAGCTGTACGAACTCCAGGAGATCGTCACCGGCGGCCGCGCGGACGAGCGCCGCGAAGAGGCCCGCAACGCGGGTCTGGGCCAGTGGACCTACGTCGATCCCGAGCGGCACCGGCCCATCGAGCTGGGCGACGACGACGACCTGCCCACCGAGGAGCTGTTCATCGAGCTGCCCTTCGCCCAGCCGAAGCGCCGCCAGGCCTGATTCGGGTTCAGCGGCTCAGTCGATCTCGAGCTCAGCCGGCAGCAGCGCCAGCGGCTCGTTGGGGTGCTCGATCACGAACTCGGCGAGCTGCGGCAGCCCACCAAGCCCCTTGTCGAAGCCCATGAGCAGGCTGCCCACGCCCAGCCCGTCGAAGAAGACCCGGGCCGCCATCGGCACCATCTCCATCAGCCAGCTGCGCGCGGGGCGCACGATGACGTCGGCCCGTCGCCAGCTGTCCGCGGGCCCCAGCCCGGCCTCGGAGCGGGCCTGGCGCAGGGCCTCCTCGAGGCCGCCCAGCTGATCGACCAGCCCCAGCTCGGCAGCCCGACGGCCGCTCCAGACCCGGCCTCGGGCCAGGGGCTCGATCTCCTCGGGCGACGTGCTCCGCCCGGCAGCGACCTTGTCGACGAAGGCCGTGTAGGTCTCGTCCAGGCGGGCCTTGAAGCGAGCCCGCTGAGCGTCCGAGAAGGGCTGGTCGGGGTAGTACATGCCGACGTTGCGGCCCCGGTCGATCGCCTCGGTGAACACACCCAGCGCGGCCGTGGCCTGGCCGGTCACCAGCTTGCCGCCCACCACGCCGATGCTGCCGGTCATGGTGCTGGGCCGCGCGACGATGGTCTTCACGGGGGCCGAGATGTAGTAGCCGCCCGACGCCGCGACGTCGCCGAAGCTGGCCACCACGGGCTTGTCCTGGTTGAGGCGCTGGACCTCTCGCCAGATCAGGTCGCTGGCCAGCACGCTCCCGCCGGGCGAGTCCACCGCCAGCACCACCGCCTTGACGTCGGCGTGCTCGCGCAGGGCGCGCAGCATGGGCAGGGCCTCGGCCGGCGAGATGCGGTCCCGACTGGTGGGCTGGCGGCTCATCGTCACCGGCCCCCGCAGATGCAGCACGGCGACCACCGGGTCCGGAGACAGGAAGTCGTCCAGCGTGCGCGTGGCGCGGAGCAGCATCTCGACGCCCCGGTAGGGCACGCGGTTGGGCTCCTCGCCCAGCAGCTCCTTCAGCAGTTCGTTGACGGCGTCGTCGTAGCCGACCAGGTCGATCAGGCCGGCCTCGAGGGCCTCCTCGGCGCTCATCGGCGAGGCGTCGACCAGCTCTTGCACGCGGGCGGGCTCCAGCCCGCGGCCGACCGCGATGCCCTCGACCAGCTCCTTGTGGAGGTCGTCCAGCAGCTCGGTGATCGCCTCTCGGTTCTCGGGGCTGGGGTACTCGCGGGTGAAGGTCTCGCCCAGGCTCTTGTAGGCGCCAGCGGCCTCGACGTCGAAGCGCAGCCCCAGCTTCTTGAGCAGCGGCCCGATGAAGCGCAGGCGCCCGCCCACCCCGACGGCCTGGACCTCGCCCATGGGCGGCACGACCACACGGGTGGCCACGCTGGCCAGGTAGAGCTCGCGGTTGCCTGGCGACACGCAGAAGCAGACGACGTGGCAGCCGCGAGACTTGATGCGGTTGAGGCCGTCCCGCCACTCCTGCACGCTCGCCCAGCCCCAGGGCACGCTCTCGACCTCCAGCAGCAGGGCGCGCACCGAGCTGCTGCGTGCCGCGTCCTCGAGGTGGCGGAGCAGGACCAGTGGGTGCTTGACGCCGCCATCGAGCCGCAGCTCGAGCACCCCCGACTGCGCCATCCGTGCGGAGGCCGCCGCTTCGCTGACCCGGGCCAGGAGGAATCCGACGGGGCGCGTGACGGCGCGGAGCAGGTCCTTGAGCATGAGCCTCCCAGCGCGGCGGAACCCGCCACGACGACTTACTATCTAAGCACCGACCCCAGCGGAGTAACTGTGGTGTTTGCGCTCACCGACGGCGAGAGCCAGCTCCTCGGCTTTGTCCCCGTCGACGATCTCGTCGACCTCGCGACCGAGCTCGACATGGCCCCACCCCAGGACATCGACCGCCTCGGCTTGCTGACCGAGTGCATCCCCCGACTGCTGGAGCACGGCCGCCGTCATGGACTGCCGCTGTCCAAGTACGACGCCGACGATCTCGGCGAGCTGCCGCAGGACCACCGCCAGGCCCTGGCCTCGGCGCTGGGCTGGGACTCGGACGTGCCCTCGATGATCAAGGCCGGCGCCAAGGTATACAAGCGCACCTCGTCGCGGTCGCAGGTCGCCCTGCTGCTCCCCAGCCTGCTCAAGCCACTGGCCAGGTATGCGTTCGAGAGCCGCTGAGTCCGATCTCTCCGCCCGCATCGAGGCCGCCCAAGCCGGCGATGTGCGGGCCCAGGAGCTGCTGGTGGCTTCGCAGATGGACCGCATCCACGCGGTCTGCAGCGCCCTGATCCGCAACCGCGAGGTCGCCGCCGAGCTCTCCCAGGAGGCGGTGCTGCGGCTCTTCAAGTCCATCCCGCGCTTCCGGGGCGAGTGCGCGTGGTCGACCTGGAGCTACCGCATCGCCCGCAACCTCTGCCTGAACTGGCTCGAGAAGATGCGGGAGGACGTGGGCGAAGACGGCCACGCGCTGCCGGACCCCTGCGCCGACCCCCTGGCCGAGGTCTCGGTCGACGAGCGCCGCGAGGGTGTGCGCCTGGCCCTGGACAGCGCCCTGGACGCTCAGGAGCGAGAGGCCATCCTGCTGCACTACGAAGCGGGCCTGCCGGTCGAGGAGGTCACCCGGGTGATGGGTCTGGACAACCGCACCGGCGCCCGAGGTCTGCTGCAGCGGGCGCGGCGAAAGCTGCGACGCGAGCTGAGCCAGGAGATGCCCGAGGACTCCATCGTGGCGCGCGCGGGCCGACCGACGCCGCCCAAGGTGCTGGCCGCGATGGAGCGCACGCTGCACCAGCTGACCCGGGTCCCCAGCCGGGAGAGCGAGGGGCCAGAGCCCGAGCTCAGCCTACGTCCCAGGCAGGCCCTCCTCGACTGAGGTCCAGCAGGTCCTGGAACTGCTGCGCGTCCGCAGGTCGCGCTCTCGGGTCCGGAGCCAGGCAGCGAACCGCCAGCGCCCCAAGCGGTCCTGGCGCCGGGACCGGCAGGCGCGAGAGCTGGGGGATGAGCTCGACGAGCGTCCGGGCGGGCCTGGGAGGCGTCCCGGTCATCACCTCGTGCAGCATCGCGCCGAGCGCGTGCACGTCGGTGGCCGGTCCCTGCTTGTCGACCTCGCCGAGCGCCTGCTCCGGCGCCATGTAGCCCAGGGTCCCCATGACGTCGCCGTCCAGGCTCATCGGACCTGGATCCCTGGCCGTCAGCCCCTCGGGCGCCCGAGCCAGCCCCCAGTCCAGCACCAGCACCTCACCGAAGGCCCCGACCATGACGTTGCTGGGCTTCAGGTCGCGGTGGAGGAAGCCCCGATGGTGGGCGAAGGCCACGCCACGGGCCACGGCGGCCAGGACCTCGAGCAGGCGGTCCTGCGAGCCGTCCTGCAGCAGGGCCTTGAAGGTCCTGCCCTCGATCAGCTTCATCACGTAGAAGAGATCGCCGTCGCGGGTGCGACCGATGTCGTGGACCGGCACGATGTTGGGGTGCTCGAGCTGCGCCGGCACCTGCGCCTCGACCACGAAGCGCACACGCTGATCGCGGGTGCTGCCCTCTCGCGCCAGGATCTTCACGGCGACCTCGCGCTTGAGATCCTGATCCATGGCTCGACGGATCACGCCTCCCGCGCCTCGCCCGATGACCTCGCCCAGCTGGTAGCGCTCCTCCACCCCGCGCTACTTCTGGCTGACGGACTCCCGCGCCTTCAGTCGCCGCTGATAGCGGGCCACGCGAGTCCGCAGCTGGATCTCTCGTTTCCGAGCCGCCTCGAGCTTGTGCTCGAGATCGCTCACGCGAGCCTCCAGCAGGCGGATCGTCTCCGCCGCCCGGACCTGCTCGCGGCGCATGTGGCGAACCAGCGTCGTCGACTTGCCGAACGGCGCGATGGAAGGATCCATCGTCTGCAACGGCATGGTCGCGTCGAGGTTCGAGCTGGGATCGTCGCTGTCCTCGAACTCGACCTCGACCTCGCTCAGGGCGTCGAGCTCCTCGTCGATGGCGCGGGTGGGCTCGTCGTCGAACTCAACGGCCGCCTCGGTCTCCACCAGGACGTCGCCCCGGGGGACCAGCCAGCAGAAGCCGCCGTCGGACTCGACGCTGAGCTCTACCCAGCGCTCCTGGGGCAGCCCCAGCAGCAGCTCATCGGACAGTCGGGACAGGACGTAGCCTTGGCGCTTGCGCCCCGCGTCCCAGACATGGAGGAAGCGGCTGGCCCGGACCTGGGCGGCGGTGAGCCGCTCCTCGTAGCCGGACTGGCGGGCCGGTGGGTCCACAAGGACGCCAGGCCGCGCGACTCGCAAGAGGCCCTTGCCCTTGCGAACCTCGAAGCGGACCGAGAACGTCGGGTCCTCCCCTGGACTCCGACGCACCCAGAACCGGAATCGGGGGGCCTCTGTCATGCGGGGCATTTTTGTCTGCCGGACCGGATCTTTCAAGCCCACCCCCGCCGTCCTTGGCGTCCGGGCCCGGGGCGGCTAGACTGCCGGTATGTCCGCACGCCTCGCCAAGAAGCTCCTCAAGGGCGCCGTCAAAGGCGTCTACACCCGCCTCATGGACAAGGTCGGCGGGCAGCTCGTCGCCGGGATGACCGACACCAGCTCGGACGCTCCCGAGGCCTACTACGTGCCCAAGCGGGACGTGTACCGCGAGATGGTCGAGCGCGAAGCCGCGGATCGCCCGAAGGGCTGACGCCACTCTGACGCCGCGCGGTCGCCCAGGACGATAGGGTCGCCGAGACCCGGAGTTCCCATGCGCAAGCTGCTCCTGATGCCCCTTGCCCTGGCCACCTTCACGGCCTGTGAGCTGACCCCCACCCACGTCGAGCCCAGCGACATCGACGACGCGATGGCGCGCGAGCTGTACAAGACGGTCTGCAAGGGCCTGGAGATGAAGGACCCGGACACCCGGAAGTACGCGTCCTCCAAGCTGGACGAGATCGACCAGCCGCTCAGCGCCGAGTGCATGTGCGAATACGCCTGGGACGCCGAGAAGCACAGCTGGGACGACGCCATCCTCAACGGCCTCGAGGGCTCCGAGCGCGACGACCTCGTCGCCTGCTTCCTGCCGGCCCTGGACGACGGCGCCATCGACAAGCGCCTGGAGCTGGTCACGGCGCTGGGCAAGACCCGGGCACCCTCGATCCCGGGCCGCATGAAGACCCTCGCCCTGGACAGCGGCGAGTCCACCGAGGTCCGGTCCCAGGCGGTCAGCACCTTCGGCGGCACCGCGGACGCCGGGGCCGTCTCGATGCTGGTGGAGCTGATGCAGGGCCAAGGCGAGACGGCCGTGCGAGCCGCCGCCGCCGCCGCCCTGGTCGGTCAGAACGACCCGGACACCGTGGCCGCCCTGGTTGACGCGGTCTCCAACGACGCCGAGGGAGACGTGCGCGCCGCGGCGCTGAAGACGGTCCGCGGCCTGCGGCTGCCCGAGTCCGACCAGATGATCTGCAAGGCCATGCTCGAGGACCCTTCCCCGGCCGTCCGCGAGCAGGCCATCCTCTCCTACAAGGGGACCAAGCGCGACGCCGCGGTGGACTGCCTGCGCAAGAAGGCCTTCCAGGAGGAGCCCGAGGGCAGCGTGCGGACGGCGCTCCTGACTGTCCTGAAGTCCAGCCCCAACAAGAACGCGCCCAAGATCCTCTGCGACGCCATCCCCTTCTACATGAAGACCTACATCACGGACAGCAGCCCCGAGAAGGTCCCCGGCACCGACATCGCGACCGCTCAGAACGACCGGGACTGGGAGAACAGCTACGACTGCTTCGCCAAGGCGCTGAAGAACACGGGCGGCTGGTCCTGCAAGGGCAAGCAGTACGTCTCGGCCTGGTACCGCGAGGTCGGTGGCAAGCCCTACGTGCCCCGCTGCAAGGGCGACGAGGGCTTCGGCGAGGTCGTCTTCCAGTAGGCTTGCAGCCACCCCATCCAGGAGCGAGCAATGGGAGCCCTCACTGAGGCCCTGAAGGACCCGGCCCGACGGAAGGCCATCGTCGATGACGGCGTGAAGGTCATCGACGAGGAGGTCGCCAGCAAGCGCGGCTTCTCCGGCATGGCCGTGAAGGCTGCCTTCGCGGGCGTAAAGGCCGTTCGGCCCGGCATGATCGGCATGGCTCTGGACATGCTCCTGCCGCAGTTCGCCGCGCAGGTGGACCCCTTCTACGACGCCTGGAGGGTCGACGGTCGCGGCACGCTCGAGGCCTACTTCCGGTCCCACGACACCGAGATCGCCAACGCGCTGCTGTCCATCACGGACGCGCGGGCCCAGCGGGCCGAGCAGCGGTCGCTGAAGAAGGCCTACGAGAAGCTGCGGCCTCAGGGGCTGGAGCACACCAAGGCGGCGATGCCGCGGCTGGCGGGCCTGGTCTCACGACACGCCTGAGCCTCAGGCGTCGTCAGGGCCGCCCGCGTCATCCAGGATCGCCTGGGCCAGCGACGCGTCGAGGTAGCCGCCCTGGCCATCATCGAGCAGGTCCAGCGCCTCCTCGCGGGCGAACTGGGCCAGCTCTCCCTTGCGCAGCAGCCGCCGGATCTCGGCCAGGCGGTAGAGCGCGTAGGCCCGGGACTTCGGGTTGCGGTCCCCGCGCAGCAGGGTCACGGCCTGCTCGAGCAGGTCGCCGATCTCCTCGATCCGGCCCGGCATCCAGCCTGAGCCGTAGCGCCGCATGAGCACGTCACAGGCCTGGACCAGCAGGGCCGCCTGCCGCTGGGTGTCCTCACAGCGGGACAGCTCATAGGCGTACCTGGGGAAGCCCGCGTAGCCCGACCGCTCCCGACGTCGGAGACCGGCGGCGGCGGCGGCGAGCTCTCGAGGGACGCGCTCGCGCAGCTCGGCGGGTGACTCGGCGAGCATGGGCCGGGAGGCCTGCCGCTGAGCGATGGCGCTGACGTTGGCGTTGTGGTCCGAGACCGCCCACATGAAGCCGATCAGGCGCGGCGCCAGCTTGTCGTGCCCCGCCTGGAGCCAGCGGAGCTCGTGACTGCAGAGGCCCAGCATCGGCAAGTCGCCGCGGCCGCCGACGCAGCGCTCCCAGGCGACCACGGCCTCCTCCACCCAGGGGCCCCGGTCGAAGAGCTCCAGGCGCGCCAGGGTCGAGGCCCCCGCGACCTGTCGGCCGGGCACGCCCGACTCGCAGTAGGTGCGCGCCTCGCGCCGCTGGCGGTCCTCGTCGGTGGTGCGCTCGCGCCAGTCCGAGGGCAGCCCGACCTCGTAGCGGTCCTGGTCGGGCAGGAAGCCCTCGGCGTCGATCAGCGACAGGCCCGCCTCCAGACAGAGGCCGTCGACCAGCTCGTCGATGCGGTAGCCCGCCAGCATCAGCACGTCGCCCTCGGGCGTGGGCTCCAGCAGCGCGACCCGCGTGCCCGAGCGCCAGCGACCCGGCCCGTGCGGCACCAGATTCCGCTGCTGCAGGCACACGTCCAGGGCCCGCGGGTCCCCCTCGAACACGAGGAGGACTCGGGGGGCCGGCCTGCCGCCGGGGGCGCCGAAGGCCTCGGACCAGGCCCTGCTCAGAGCAGACCCTTCACGGCCTCGCCGATGCCAGCGGGGCTGTGCGAGATGATGATGCCCGCGGCCTCCATGGCCTCGTACTTGGCCTCGGCCGTGCCCGAGCCGCCGCTGATGATCGCGCCAGCGTGGCCCATGCGCCGTCCAGGAGGCGCGGTGGCCCCCGCGATGAAGCCGACGATGGGCTTGCTCACGTGGTCCTTGGCCCAAGCGCAGGCCTCTTCCTCGGCGGTCCCGCCGATCTCGCCGATCATGACGATGACGTCGGTGTCCGGGTCGTCGTTGAACAGCCGCAAGGCGTCGATGTGCTTGGTGCCGATGATGGGGTCACCGCCGATGCCGATGCAGGTCGACTGGCCCAGGCCCAGCGCGGTGAGCTGGCCCACCGCCTCGTAGGTCAGCGTGCCCGAGCGGCTGACCACGCCGACGCGTCCGGGCATGTGGATGTGGCCGGGCATGATGCCGATCTTGCACTGACCTGGGGTGATGACCCCGGGGCAGTTCGGACCGACCATCGTGGCGTTGCTCTTGTCCAGCAGCGCCTTGACCTGGATCATGTCGGTCACCGGGATGCCCTCGGTGATCGGGATGACCAGCTGCACGCCGGCGTCGATCGCCTCGCAGATGGCGTCCGCGGCGAAGGGCGGGGGCACGAAGATGACCGAGGCGTTGGCCCCGGTCTCCTTCACGGCCTCGGCCACGGTGTTGAAGATCGGGACCGAGCCCCGGAAGAACTGACCGCCCTTGCCGGGGGTCACGCCTGCGACGACCTGCGTGCCGTACTCCATCATCTGGCCGCAGTGGAAGCCACCGGCGCTGCCGGTGATGCCCTGGCACAGGAGACGGGTCTCGGAGTTGACGAGAACGGCCATGCTCAGGCCTCCTTGGCGGCGACGGCGTCGGTGATCTTCTTGGC
>CALGIB010000424.1 GCA_937915955.1 uncultured Pseudomonadota bacterium | reverse complement strand
AAGTGCAGGATGTCCCCGTCCTCGACGACGTAGGACTTGCCCTCGACCCGCAGCTTGCCGTTCTCCTTGAGCTTGGCCTCGGTCCCGTAGGCCTCCAGATCCGGCAGGCTGTAGGCCTCGGCCCGGATGAAGCCGCGCTCGAAGTCCGTGTGGATGACGCCGGCCGCCTGCGGGGCGGTCATGCCTCGCTGGATGGTCCAGGCGCGGATCTCCTTGGGACCGGCCGTGAAGTAGGTGCGCAGCCCGAGCAGGGCGTAGGTGGCGCGGGCCAGCTTGGCCAGGCCGCCCTCGGTCTGGCCCAGGTCGGCCAGGAACTCCTCGCGCTCGTCGGGCTCCAGCTCGCTGATCTCGGCCTCGATGGCCGCGGAGATGACCACCACGCCGGCGCCCTCGGCCTCGGCGTAGGCCCGCACGCGGTCGACCATCTCGTTGTCCTCGGTCAGGCCCGCCTCGTCGACGTTGCAGACGTACAGGACCGGCTTGCTCGTGATGAGCTGGGCGTGCTTGATGCTGGCCCGCTCCTCGTCGGTCCACTCGGCCGAGCGGACGGGCTTGCCCTCGCTCAGCAAGGCGACGCACTTCTCGGCGACCGCGGCGTGGACCTTGGCCTCCTTGTCCCCGCCCTTGGCGATCTTGCTGAACTTGGACAGGCGCTTCTCGCAGCTCTCGAGGTCGGCCAGCTGAAGCTCGGTCTCGATGGTCTCGATGTCCCGGATGGGATCGATGCTGCCCTCGACGTGGGTGATGTCGTCGTCGTCGAAGCAGCGCACGACCTCGAGCACGGCGTCCACGGTGCGGATGTGGCCGAGGAACTGGTTGCCCAGGCCCTCGCCCTTGCTGGCGCCGCGGACCAGCCCGGCGATGTCGACGAGCTCGACGGTCGCTGGCAGGACCTTCTTGCTGTTGATCCGGGCCAGGATGCGGGCCAGCCGCGGATCCGGCACGGGCACGACGCCCACGTTGGGCTCGATGGTGCAGAAGGGGTAGTTCGCGCTCTCCGCGCCTGCGGCGGTCAGCGCGTTGAAGAGCGTGCTCTTGCCCACGTTGGGCAGCCCGACGATGCCAGCTTGAAGCGCCATGCGACCTCCGAAGGGCCGCCAGCTAACTCAAGACTGGGGGTCCGTCTCCAGCTTCTCGCCCAGCTGGGTGGCGTAGAACCGGGCCCGCGCCCAGACATCCGAGCTGTAGTCGCCGCCGGTCGTGATGTTGTCGATGTTCGACAGACTGCGCACGCGGCTGGCGCCCTTGTTGTAGGCCGCCACCGCGCCCTGGAGCTGCTGACTCGGCGTCCAGTCGGGGAACTTGGCCTGCACCTGGGTGAGCATGGACTTGAGGATGCCGGCGGCCTGCTTGACGTGCTCGTAGCTGAAGGCCCCGCCCCTGGGGCTGTGGCTGTTCTTGTCGACCTGCATCAGGCCGAAGCCCTGGGCGTCCCACATGCTGTAGCCGTCGGCCTTGAGCTGGCTGCCGCCCCGGGTCTCGCGGCTGCTGATGGCCATGAGCAGGGCTGGGGGCAGGTCCAGCTCCCCGCCGACCTGGAGGAAGACGCTGGCGTACTTCATGACGGCCTGCTCGTCGTTGTCGGCCATCTTCTCGCTGGCGCCGACGCCCCCGCTGGTCAGGCGATCCTGCCTGGCGGTGCTGGCGCTTGCGCCGGTGGTCTCGTGCTCGAAGAGCACGGCGTTGGCCTGTCCGGCGGTGGCGACGCCCTTCAGGGTGCGGAAGGTCGAGGGCCCGACGACGCCGTCGGCGCCCAGCTTGTAGCGACCCTGGAAGGCCACCACGGCCTGGTGGGTGGCCTCGTCGAAGGTCCCCGTCGGGCTCACGCCGAGCATGGACTGCAGCTCGGTGACCGCGGGTCCGCTGGAGCCCAGCTTCAGCATCTGGCGCTCGGCGAGCTGCGCCTCGATGTTGGACCACTGAACCTCGCCGGCGCCGGGCTGGCTCTGCTCGCTGGTCGCGCTGCTGGTGGTCGATCGACGCGCCTGTGCCGTGGACATGGGGACTCCGGGTGGCAGGGGCGAGCATACAGGGTCAATCGCCGAGCTCGATGGTGACTCCGAGCTGCTGCTTCAGGTCGATCTTCCAGCTGCGGTGAAGCCGGGCCTCGACGAACCACTCCAGCGGGAACTGCACCGGCGACTGGACAGCCCGGATCACGGTCACCAGATCGCGCAGGCCCTCGCTCAGCGCCTCCTCGGGGCGAGCCAGCCGCTGGGGCACGGGCAGGCTGAAGTCCCAGCCGCCGCTGGTGAACCGCTGCGGTCCCGCCAGGTCCACGCTGCTTCGGAAGATCGTGGGCTTGCGGGTGCTGACCGTCACCCGGCCGCGCTGAACGCCCAGGCCGGCCAGGCGCTGCTGAGCCAGCAGCGTGACGGTCAGGGACTCGGCCTGGAGCGGCTCGGGCAGGCTCAGCTCTATGCGACCCCGCAGCTGGTCGCCGCCTCGAGCCTGTCGCTCGATCAGGCGCATGCTCAGCGTGGCGCCCAGGCCCAGGGTCTCTGTGAAGGGGTTCATGGTGTCTCCGACGAGGAATCGGCCAGGCCCGGTCGGCGCTTACGCGCGCTCGTCTTTTCGCGACCCGTCCATGCCAGGTTCATGACCTCGGGCGACCATGCTGCGATGTGGACACTCCTGGCCTGCCTGGGCGGCGAACACCCACCCGCGCCGTCCCCCGGGACCCCCGAGGCGAGCGAGGCGGCGCGGCCGGCCTGGGCCCGCTCGCACGGCTACGCGCCCTCGGCCCCCGCCGACCTGCTCCAGCACCGGGAGGAGTTGGTGGGGGCCTTGGACTCGAGGATGCTGAGCTGCGAGCTCGAGACCACCTACCGAGGTGACCGGCAGCGGCTGCTCGCCTCGCTGCGCCACCACGACACGACGCGGCCCGACATCAACGTGCAGCTCCAGGTGCGCGACGTCGCGCTGCGCGCCGAGGGGCCCGAAGACAGCTCCACGATGCGCTTCGGAGCCCCCGCGGTCACGGCCTCGCCCGGGGACCTGCTGAGCGTGGACGTGAGCGATCGCGGCGTCGTACGCCAGGTCCGCTTCGACGTGCTGACGGCGGCCTACTCGGGCCAGCTCCCGCAGCGGCTGGACACCCCGAGCACCGAGATGAGCTGCTGGGTCGTGCCTCGGGAGCGGGTCGAGGCCGCGCTGCTCGAGGCCACCGTGCCCGCGGAGAGGGTGCTCGCGTTGCTCGACGCTCGGCAGGTGGACCTGTACCAGCCGGACTTCGGTCGAGCCGTGGCCGAGGACCCCCGGCAGCCCGTCGAGGCCATGGCGGCCCTCGTCGGCTGGGAGCGCGCGGAGGTGGCCAGCCGGGTCCAGCGCGTCGACGAGGCCGAGGCCCGTTTCACCGACCGGATCGAGGTCGCGCTGAGGGCCGAGGTGCCCCGCATGGCCGATCGCTACAGCGGCCAGGGGCTCCAGGTGCGCAGCCGCGGGATGCAGTGCCCGACCTTCGGCTACTGGCGTCACGGCGTCCAGGAGCGATGCGTCATCGAGCTCGAGGTCGAGCGCGCCCCCGAGGGCGAAGCCTTCCGGCCTCAGCTGCTGGATCTCTCCGCCAACGGCTCGACGGCCTCGGGCCATGTGCTGCCTATGGAGCTGGCCGAGGACCGCTGGGCCGAGGGCGAGTGGCGCTCGGTGGGAGAGGGCGAGTCGGTCCTGGTCATCCTCGAGGTCCGCGACGACCGGACGCGGGTGCTGCGCTTCGAGGGGCCCGAGGGCATCACCTGGATGCGCCTCTGAAGGGCTCAGCCCAGCCTGGCCGTGAAGTAGCGGAGCGCGCCGTCGGCGGTCTCCGCGGCGTGGGGCAGCGCGCGCCGGACCATGCGCAGCGCGGGGGTGTTCTCGGCCATCACCCAGGCCTCCATGGTGCGCACGCCTCGCTCTCCGGCGGCGGAGATGAGCTCGCGGAAGAGCAGGCTGCCCAGCCCTCGGCCCTGGATGTCGTCGGCGATGGTGACGGCCAGCTCGGCGGTCTCGGGGCTCACGCGGATGAAGCGGGCGACGCCCAGCCCCAGGTCGACGCCGTCGACGCGCTCGAAGGCGACCAGGGCCAGGTGGTCCTGCTCGTCGACCTCGGTCAGGTAGCGCAGCTCCCGGCCGGTGAGCCGCGGCTTGGGGCTCATGAAGCGATGGATCTGGCTGGCCTGGGACAGCCGCGAGGGGTCCAGGTGCTGCCGGTCCTCGGGGCGGATCAGCCTCAGGAACAGGGGGCTCTGGCCGGCTCGGGGGAAGCCGCGAAGAGTGCTGTGGTCCCAACGCATCACGGCCTCACAGGCGCTCGAGGTTGAGCTCCAGCGTGACCCGGCAGGGGTCGTTGTCCACGGGCGGGCAGCGGTCCTCGGAGCCGGCGAACCCGGACAGATCGAGCGCCGCCCGCGCGACGCCCTCGGTGGCCGTCACGGGCTGGGCCCAGGTGTCCACGACCATGGTCGCCGCGCAGTCGCCGTACAGGCTCTCGTCGAGCAGGACCTCGGTCATGACCGCGCCCTCGAACGCGAGGCGCCCCTGGCCTCTGTGCACGATGTGCACGGGCATGCTGACGAAGGGCTCGCGCAGGCTGATCTCCTGGTCCATCGGCGTCTCGGCCACGG
>CALGIB010000423.1 GCA_937915955.1 uncultured Pseudomonadota bacterium | reverse complement strand
CGCCGCCGAAGTCGGCGTGCCCGGGGGTGTCCACGATGTTGACCTTGACGTCGCCGAGGTGGATCGCGGTGTTCTTGGACAGGATGGTGATGCCGCGCTCGCGCTCCAGGTCCATCGAGTCCATCACCCGGTCGACGTGGGTCTCGTGGGCGGCGAAGGTGCCGGCCTGCCCGAGGAGCCCGTCGACGAGCGTGGTCTTTCCGTGGTCGACGTGGGCGATGATGGCGATGTTGCGGAGCGAGTGCATCTTCAGGAGTCCGGGCCAGAGGCGGCCCCGGTTCACACGTCAGGGGCCTCGCGGCAAGCGACGAGGGCGCGTCGGTCCAGGCCCCGCTCAGCCGACTCTGCCCGCGCGGGGCTGTCTGACGGGATCAGAGCCAGCGCGCGTGCTGGTCCAGCGAGCCGACGTAGTCCAGCCAGGTCGGGTCGGCCTCGAGCCAGCTGGTCGCCTCGACGCTGACCCACTGCCCGTCCTGTTCGAAGGCCCAGCGGTCCACGCGGTAGGCGTCCTCGGACCAGCTCCGGTGGCCGACGCCGTCGATCACGAGGGCGCCGACCCAGGCCTCGGCGCCCTCCGCCCTGTGCAGCTGCACGTCCAGCTGGAGGGGGTCGCGGATGAGGTCGCCGTGGACCCGCCCCTCGGCCGACAGCAGCACCGGTACGTCCAGCTCCAGCGCCTCGCCAGCGACCTTTCGCGGTGACAGCTCGGGGGCCTCGAGCAGCTCCCAGGGCCGACCGTGGCCCAGCGCCAGGACCAGCGAGGCGGAGAAGCCTCCGACCAACAGGGCCGCCAGGCCGCGGAAGCCGCGCTCGCCTCGAGAAGTGGCCAACCCCCAGGTCAGCAGGCCCGGCCCCAGCAGCGCCAGCCCGGCCAGGCCGCCGCCCAGGTGCCCGAGCAGGGACACGCCCGGCAACAGCGAGACCAGCGCGTTGAGCACGAGGTTGTTGCGCGCGATGGTGCGCGCCTGGGGCAGCAGCGCGTCCGGCAGCAGCCCGCGGGGGCGGTAGGCCAGCACGACGTGGCCGACCAGCACGCCCCAGAGCGCCGTCGAGGAGCCCGCCACGAGCCCCCCGCTCAGGGCGCTGGGCAAGGCCATCAGCGTGCCGCCCAGGGCGGAGACGAAGACCAGCACGAGGAAGCGCCAGGGCCCCAGGATGCGCTCCAGGAAGCCGCCCAGCTGCCACATCACCAGCACGGCGAAGCCGATGTGACCCCAGCCGAGGTGCAGCAGCGAGGCCGTGGCCAGTCGGTACAGCTCGCCGTCGACCAGGGTGTGTCGGGTCAGGCCGCCCATGCGCGTGACGATAGGCAGGAGCTCCGGCCCGCCCATCGCGAGCTCGGCCAGCCAGAGCGCGATGAAGACCCCACACAGAGACCAGGTCGCCCAGGGTCGGCGTCCCTGGACCCGCTCCTGCCAGGCGTTCATCTGTTGCGCCTGCTCGATCGCCGTGCGCGAGGCCGCCAGGAAGGCCTGGACCTCGGGGGGATCCTGCTTCAGGTCCAGCTGAGCCAGCTCGGGCTGGGGCGCGGGCCAGGTCTTGCCCCAGAAGTCCACTTGCAGGCAGCCCAGCCGGGTCGAGCCCACCGAGGTCTCCAGCTCCGTGAGCGCCTCGCGCAGCTCGGTCCCGCCGCCCAGGACCAGCAGGTGCGCCTTTCCTCGAGCCCGCTCCAGCAGCTCCAGCGCCTGGAGGTTCAGCCGCTCCGGGGCCTGCTCGCTGGTGATGAGCACCGCGCCGAGCTTGGGCAGGGCCACCCAGGCCGCGTCGCGATCCAGCCGCAGCAGGCGGCCCGGCGCCCCCGCCGCCAGCGAGAGCTGCCAGGTCGCAAGCCGCAGCAGCTCGGGGTCGCTCGCTTCCACGACCAGCGCCTATCTCGCCGCGGGGCTAGGATCCTCGGGTGAAACGCTCTCGCCGCACCTGGCTGGTCCTCGCGCTGCTCGCAGCCGCGGTCTGGTTCGGGAACGATGCCCTGCTGACCTTCGCCGAGAGCCCCGAGCCCAGCGTCTGCCTGGGCGAGGCCAGCCTGGGCAGCCTGCAGCAGGGCAAGCGCATGCCCAGCGGCGGCTCCAACTGGCGCACCTACTCCCGCCTGGGCAGCCTGCTCGGCCGCACCCACGTGCACCAGGACACCCGGGACATCCTGCTCCAGGCCTTCGCGACGCTGGAGGAGACCCAGCCCGGTCGCAGCTTCGTGGTGGCCGAGACCGGCTGGCCCCGCGGCGGCACCTTCGCGCCGCACAAGACCCACCAGGCCGGCGGCTCGGTGGACCTCCACCTGCCGCTGATGGACGGGGACGGCTGGCCCGCGCGCTTCCCCAGCAACCCGCTGACGCTCTGGGGCTACTGCATGAGCTTCGAGCCCGACGGCTCGCTCTACGGCACCCGTTGGGAGGGCGGAGGCACGCCGCTGTGCGCGGACGTGTCCTGGGGCCTGGACTGGAGGGTGGACTTCGAGGCCACCGCCGCCATGCTGCTGGCGCTGAGCCAGGCCGCCAAGGACCACGGCGCGCGCATAGAGCGCATCCACCTGGAGAACAGCTTCCGCACGGAGCTGCTGAAGGCGGAGCCCAGGCTGCTGCTGCTCCGCACACGGTTCTCGGACAGCGAGGAGCTCTGGGTCCGACACGACGAGCACCTGCACGTCGACTTCGACCTGCGGTGCGATTAGCGGCAGAGCGTGGATCTCCCCCTTCATCCGGCCCTCGTCCACCTGCCCCTCGGGCTGGCGCTCGTCACCCCGCTGGTGATGATGGGCACGCTGCTCGCGTGGTGGCGTGGCCTGCTCCCCCGCAAGGCCTGGGGCATCCCCGTCGGCATGCTCGCGCTGCTGGCGGCGGGCTGCCTGCTCGGGCAGCGCACGGGCGAGGAGGACGCCCACATCGTTCAGGATCTCCTCTCCCACGAGCTCATCGAGGCCCACGAGGAGGCCGCCGAGCGCTTCACCTTCGTGGCCTTCTTCAGCCTGGCCTTCGGGGCCATCGCGCTGGGAATCCCCAGCGAGAGGATGGCCCAGGGCGTGGCGCTGGGAGCCACCGGCCTGTCGCTGGTGACCGCCGGTCTGGGCGCCTACGCCGGGCACGAGGGCGGCGAGCTGGTCTACGTGCACGGCGCAGCTCAGGCCCACGGCGCGGTGGTCGATCCGGCCTGCGAGCACGGAGGGTGCTGAGGCTCTCCGGCACCGAGCTCGCGGCGCGCATCCGGCGAGGGGAGCTCAAGAGCCGGGGCGTGGTCCAGGCGCACATCGAGCAGGTGCAGCGGGTCAACCCGCAGCTCAACGCCATGGTCGCCCAGCGCTTCGAGGCCGCCCTGGCCGAGGCCGAGGCCGCCGACGCCAGCCCCTCGGAGGCGCCCTTTCACGGCGTGCCTTGCTCGATCAAGGAGTGCTTCGCGCTGCAGGGCATGCCCTGGACCTCGGGCCTGGTCCGACGCAAGGGCACCCGCGCCGACTTCGACGCCACCGCCGTGGCCCGCTACCGCGCCGCCGGCGCCATCCCGCTGGGCGTGACGAACGTCAGCGAGCTGTGCATGTGGATGGAGTCGGACAACTTCGTCTACGGCCGCACCCGCAACCCCTACGACCCGGACCGCATCGTAGGCGGCAGCAGCGGCGGCGAGGGCGCGCTGATCGGCGCCGGTGGCGCCCCCTTCGGCCTGGGCTCGGACATCGGAGGCAGCATCCGCATGCCCGCGTTCTTCAACGGCGTGTTCGGCCACAAGCCCAGCGGCGGGCTGGTCCCGGGCACCGGCCAGTACCCCATGGCCGAGGGCGAGGCGCGGCGAATGCTGGCCACCGGGCCGCTCTGTCGAAGGGCCGAGGACCTGATGCCCCTGCTCCGGATCCTCGCAGGCCCGGACGGCCACGACGACACCCTGGACGTGGAGCTCGGGGATCCCGCCCAGGTCGAGCTGAAGGGACTGCGGGTGCTCGTCGTGAACGACAACGGCGCGCCCCCCAGCCGCGAGCTGGCCCGCGCCCAGCAGCGAGCGGCCCTGCACCTGGCGGGCCTGGGGGCCAGGGTCGAGCAGCGCAGCTTCCCCCTCCTCCGCAAGAGCTTCGACATCTGGTCCTCGGCCCTGGGCCACTACAACGAGACGCCCTTCGGCGTGCTCATGGGTCAGGGCGAGGCGATCAACCCGCTGCGGGAGCTCGCCCTGCGCGCCGTCGGCCGCAGCCAGCACACCACCATGGCCTCGATGCTGGCGCTCACCGAGGCCCTGGTCGAGTACGTGCCCGGTCACCGCGAGCGCATGCTCGGGCTGGGTGAGGAGCTGCAGGTGCAGGTCCTCGAGGCGCTCGGTGGCCGAGGCGTGATGCTCTTCCCCTCGTTCCCCCGCACCGCGCCGCGTCACAAGTGGCCGGTCGTTCGGCAGCTGACGCTGCGCTTCGACTACGCCTACACCGCCATCCTCAACTACCTGCGGCTGCCCGTGACCCAGGTGCCGCTGGGCCTGGATCGCGGCGGCCTGCCGCTGGGCGTCCAGGTCGTCGCCGCGCCGCTGCAGGACCACCGGGCCATCGCCGTGGCGCTCGAGCTCGAGCGGGCCTTCGGCGGCTGGAGCCCTCCCGTGAGGTGGCTGTGAGCCGACCGCTGACCCCCGAGG
>CALGIB010000422.1 GCA_937915955.1 uncultured Pseudomonadota bacterium | reverse complement strand
CGTGCTGGCCCGCATGCTGCGCTACTTCGCGGCGCGCCAGATCAAGAACCGCGCGACGGTCGGCGGCAACCTCTGCAACGCCTCGCCGATCGGCGACCTGGCTCCCGTGCTGATGGCCCTGGACGCCGAGTGCGTGCTCGCCTCGTCCCACGGACAGCGGCGCGTCCCGCTCAGCGCGTTCTTCCTGGGCTACCGCCAGACCGCCATGAAGCCCGGCGAGATCCTGCTCGCCGTGGAGCTCGACCGCCCCGCCTCGGGGACGCTGCTGGGCGCCTACAAGGTCAGCCGGCGCCGCGAGCTGGACATCTCCGCGGTCTGCGCCGGCATGGCGGTGCGGGTCCAGGACGGGCACGTCACCCACGCTCGCCTGGCTTACGGTGGCATGGCGGCCACCACCCGCCGAGCCGAGGCGGCCGAGGCCGAGCTGCTGGGATCCGCGTGGAGCATCGAGGCCATCGAGCGGGCCCGCGCGGCCCTGGACTTCCAGCCCATGAGCGACCATCGAGGCAGCGCCTGGTACCGCAGCGAGGTCGCCGGCAACCTGCTGATCGGCTTCTTCGAGGAGACCCGGAGCCAGCCCTTCGTCGCGCTCCCCCGGCGACCCAGCGGCAGCGCGCTGCCCGGGAGCGAGGCATGAAGCGACCTCTGCACCGCGACGCACCCCACGAGTCCGCCCACCTGCACGTGACCGGGCAGGCCGTCTACGTCGCGGACCTGCCGGGCCCCCTCGGGACCCTGCACGCGGCCCTGGTCCCCTCCCCCGTCGCCCACGGGCGCCTGCTGGGCCTGGACGCCTCGGCCCTTCCCTCGGGCACGCCCTTCTTCACGGCCGAGCACGTGCCCGGCCACCTGCACATCGGCCCGTCGGTGCAGGACGAGCCGCTGCTGGCCCGGGACGAGCTGATCTACCGGGGTCAGCCCGTGGCCCTGGTCCTGGCGGACAGCCCCGCCCGAGCGCGAGCCCTGGCCGGCCTCGTGCGCGTGCAGGTCGAGGAGCTGCCTCCCGTCCTGGGCATCGACGCCGCCATCGCGGCCGACAGCTGGCTCACCCAGCCGCACCGCATCGCCCGAGGAGACCTCGCCCAGGCCTTCGCCGAGGCCGCCCACGTGGTCGAAGGGCGGGTGGAGAGCCCGGCCCAGGACCACTTCTACCTGGAGACCCAGGCCGCCCTGGTCCTGCCCGAGGAGGACGGCTGCCTGCGCGTGCTGTCCTCGACCCAGCACCCCTCCGAGGTCCAGGCCGAGGTCGCGGCGGTGCTCGGTCTGCCCAGCCATCGCGTCAGCTGCGAGGTGCCGCGCATGGGCGGAGGCTTCGGCGGCAAGGAGAGCCAGGCCAGCCTGTTCGCCTGCCTCGCCGCCCTGGGCGCCTTCCACACCGGTCGCCCCGTCAAGCTGGTGCTCGACCGCGACGAGGACATGGCGAACACGGGCAAGCGCCACCCCTTCCGACTGGACTACCGCTTCGCCTTCGACGCCTCGGGCCAGATCCTGGCCGCCGAGGTGCTGCTCACCAGCGACGGCGGCGCGACCGCCGATCTCTCGGGCCCGGTGATGGACCGCGCCCTGTTCCACGTCGACAACGTCTTCTACCTGCCGGTCGTCGAGCTGGTCGGCCGCGTGTGCCGGACCCACCGCCCCTCGAACACGGCCTTCCGCGGTTTCGGCGGGCCTCAGGGCATGCTGGCCCTGGAGCAGGCGCTCGATCGCCTCGCCGAGCGCCTGGAGCTGGACCCCGCCGAGCTGCGTCGCCGGAACCTCTACGCCGAGGGCCAGCCCGCGCCCTATGGCCAGGCCATCACGAACAACCGGCTGCCTCGGCTGCTCGACGAGCTGATGGCCAGCTCGGACTACGGCGCGCGGCGGGCGGAGATCGCCGCCTTCAACGCGAGCTCGCCCTGGCTCAAGCGGGGGCTGGGCCTGCAGCTGGTCAAGTTCGGCATCAGCTTCACGATGTCCGTGCTCAACCAGGCCGGCGCGCTGGTGCAGATCTACCGCGACGGCAGCGTGCAGCTGAACCACGGCGGGACCGAGATGGGCCAGGGCCTGCACACCAAGATGCGCGCCATCGCGGCCCAGGAGCTGGGGGTGACGACCTCGGCGGTGCGGGTGATGCGCACGCACACCGACAAGGTGCCGAACACCTCGGCCACCGCGGCCTCCTCGGGCACGGACCTGAACGGCGCCGCGGTCCGAGCCGCCTGTCAGACCCTGCTGGACCGCCTGGCGCCGGTGCGGGCGGACCTCGGCCCGGACGCCAGCCTCGCCGAGCTCGCCAGCGCGGCCTGGGCGCGGCAGATCTCGCTCTCCGCCACGGGCTTCTACGCCACCCCCGGCATCGCCTACGACCACGCCACCGGTTCCGGCACCCCCTTCTTCTACTTCGCCTTCGGCGGCGGGGTCTTCGAGGTCGAACTCAACGGGCTCACCGGAGAGCACCGCCTGGTCCGCGCGGACATCCTCCACGACGTCGGCGACGGCCTCGTCCCCAGCATCGACCGGGGTCAGGTCGAGGGCGCCTTCGTGCAGGGCATGGGCTGGATGACCGGCGAGGAGGTCCTGCTGGACGCCAGCGGGCGCTGCCTGACGCACGGCCCCAGCACCTACAAGATCCCCAGCGTCGGGGACATCCCGCTGGACCTGCGGGTCGCGCTGCTCCAGGACGCGCCCCAGCCCGGGGTGGTCGGCGGCAGCAAGGCGGTCGGCGAGCCCCCCTTCGTGCTGGGCCTGGGCCTGATCCGCGCGCTGCGACAGGCCGTCGCCGCCTTCGGCCCGGGCGAGGTCGAGCTGAGCCTGCCAGCCACCGGCGAGGCGCTGCTCCGGGCGGTTTCACGACAGCGTCGCGCCTGAGCGAGCCTGGGTCGGCTGTGCCAGCATGCGGGCATGCACCTGCTCATCAGCCTGTCCTTCGCCCAGCAGATCAACGTGGACCTGGACGAGGACAAGGCGGCCCAGGCGGGCCTGGACGCCGCCGAGCTGGAGGCCGATCTCAGCGGCACCATCAGCGACGAGCTGCGCCTGGGTGACCAGACGGTCTACCTGCAGCAGATGGCCCAGGCCGCCATCCTGTCCAGCAAGGGCATGGGCGCCGACTACGCCACCAACCCCCAGCGCTTCGTGCTGGGCGGCTCGGTGGGCACGGCCGTGAACTCCTCCGGGGCCCGCTTCGGCAAAGGCGGCGACAGCCTGCCCGAGGGCGGCTTCGCCTTCCAGGTCAGCGCCATGGCCGGGCTCAACCTGGGCGCCTTCGCCAAGGACGAGAGCGTCCTCCGACGGGTCCTCATCTACGGAAACGGCATGATGCTGGACACCCAGGGCGACCCCTTCTCCGGCGAGCTGATCAACTACGGCGGGCACGTCCAGATCAAGCTGGTCAAGCGCCGCGAGGAGGCCATCGCGGAGTGGGGCGGCCTGGATCTGACGACCGGCTTCGAGGCCAGCGACTACAAGCTCTCGCTGAGTCAGGGCCTGCCCATCGGCGACGACGACCTCGAGTGGGACGCCACCGGCACCTACACGATCCACAGCTCTACGATGAGCGTGCCGATCGAGCTGTCCACGAACATGCGCGTCGCCTTCTTCACGCTGTACGGCGGGCTGGCCTACGACATCTGGCAGTCGGGCACCGCCACGAGCACGATCTCGATGACGGGCCCGGTGAGGGCCAGGGTTCAGGGCCAGAGCACCAAGCTGGGCACCGCCGAGGTCAGCATGGGCCAGGCCGGAGTCGTCCCGGAGATCCCCCTGCCCAGGGCTTTCGTCGGGACGCAGCTCAACATCTTCGTCGTCAAGGTCTATGGGCATGTCAACCTGGCGTTCGACCAGGGCTTCGGAGGTCACGCGGGCGTGCGCATCGCGCTCTGACCCGGAGATCCCTGGATCGCCTTCAGGGAGCGTATGCAGCCTCTCGGCCCGACCGACATCAGCACCGAAGAGCTCCCCCGCCAGAAGCGGGTGCTGAGCACCGAGACGCTCGTCCTCCTCGACGTCAAGGCCGAGCACCTGGACGACTGCCTGGCGCAGGTCCTCGAGGCCCTGTCCTCGACGGAGATGGAGCCTGAGCACCGCGAGGAGATCGGATCCAGCCTGCGTCGCCATGGACGCGGCGGACCCGAGGCCATCGAGCACGGCGTCGCCATCATCCACGGCAGACTCCGCACCCCGGGTCCCATGATCCAGGTGCTCGTGCGCTTCCGGAGCTCGATCGAGCTCGATGACTGGAACGAGCCCTGCGACTTCCTCTGGATCCTGCTCTCGGACGAGGTCACCCACCCCCACATCGACACGGCGGTCGAGTTCCTCCGCCTGATGTCGCACCCCGGGGTCCACGAGCTGGCGAGCAGCGCGGCGACCCCTCGCGAGCTGGCCACGGTCTACGAGCTGGCCCTCGAAGAGCAGGTCGAGCACACCCACGCGCCTCCCGAGCTGGAGCGGACCGGAAGCCTGTTCGGAGGCATCCGTCGCGACCTGGCACGACGCCTCCCGCACTACGTCTCGGACTTCACGGACGGCCTCAACGGCAAGAGCTTCGCCAGCGTCCTGTTCATGTTCTTCGCCGTCCTGGCCCCCTCGGTGGCCTTCGGCGGACTGCTGGCCGTGCTCACCGACGGCACCATCGGCGTGGTCGAGACCCTGGTCGCGACGGCCTTCGCCGGCGTGGTCTACGCCCTGTTCTCGGGCCAGCCCCTGACCATCCTGGGCAGCACCGGCCCGGTCGCGATCTTCCTCGGCATGCTCTACGCGGGCACCGTCGCGCTGGGGCTGCCTTTCCTGCCGACCTTCTTCTGGGTCGGCGTCTGGACCAGCTTCTTCCTGTTCGTGCTGGCGGCGACGGACGCGAGCTCTTGGATTCGCTTCTTCACGCGCTTCACCGACGACATCTTCGCCGCGCTCATCGCCTTCATCTTCATCGTCGAGGCCGTGACCGACATCTCCTCGGTCTTCGTCGAGGAGGTGGCCCACGACACCGCCTTGCTGTCGCTCATCCTGGCCGTGGGCACCTTCCTCATCGCCACCTGGCTGAGCAACTTCCGCCGCAGCCCCTACCTGCGCAGCCGGGTCCGTGAGTTCCTGGCGGACTTCGGCCCGGCCCTCGCGCTGGCGGCGATGACAGGCGTGGCGCTGGCCCTGCACGCCGTCGATCTGGAGACGCTGGCGGTGCCCGAGACCTTCGGCACGACCTCGGGTCGGGCCTGGATCGTGGACCCCACCGAGGCCCCCAGGTGGGTCTGGATCGGGGCCGCCCTGCCGGCCCTCGTCAGCGCGATCCTGATGTACCTGGACCAGAACATCACGGTGCGCCTGGTCAACAGCCCCGACAACAAGCTGAAGAAGGGCGCGGCATTCCACCTGGACCTGGCCATCATCGCGGGCCTGGTCGGCGTCCTCAGCGTCTTCGGCCTGCCCTGGACCGTCGCGGCCACCGTGCGCTCGCTCAACCACGTGCGCAGCCTGTCCAACGTGGAGACGGTAGGAGCGGACAGCGGGCACCCCCACGAGGTCGTCACCAGCGTCGTCGAGACCCGCCTGACGGGCCTGGTCGTGCACCTGCTCGTGGGCGGCAGCCTGCTGTTCCTGGGCCTGCTGAGTCAGGTGCCGATGAGCGTGCTGTTCGGCCTGTTCCTGTTCATGGGCATCGCCTCGACCAGGGGCAACCAGCTCTTCGAGCGCCTGCGGCTGTGGATCATGGACCCGGCCCACTACCCGCCGACCTACTACCTGCGCGCGGTGCCCACGAGGACGGTGCACATCTACACCGCCATCCAGGCCCTGGCCCTCGGGGTCCTGTGGGCCGTCAAGAGCAGCCCCATGGGCCTGCTCTTCCCCTTGTTCATCGCCCTGCTCGTGCCCGTGCGCCTGCTCATGGGCCGCTGGTTCAAGGCCGAGCACCTGGCCCTGCTGGATGCCGAGGAGGCCCCCGAGGAGGAGATCTACCGCGAGGCGGGCTGAGCCTCGGGAAGCGTCCCCCGCAGCCGGGGCAGGCTGACCACGAAGCGGGCTCCGCCCTCGCGGCGGTTCTCGGCCATCACCCGGCCCCCGTGGGCCTGGGCGATGCGACGGACCATGGCCAGGCCCAGGCCGTGCCCCGGACCTCGACCGCTCACGCCGTCGTCGAACACCCGCTCCAGCAGCTCATCGTCCAGACCGGGCCCTCGGTCCTCGACGAACAGGTGCACCGAGTCCTCGTCCCCCTGCAGCCGTACGCCGACCGAGGAGCCCCGAGGGCTGAGCCGCAGCGCGTTGGTGAGCAGGTTGTCCAGCAGGGCGCCCAGCGCCGAGGCGTCGCCGATGATCGAGAGCCCCGAGCCCGCCTCGACCTCCAGCGCCACGCCCGCCAGGCGCGCCCCCACCTCCTGAGCCTCGACGCGGCGCCGGGCCAGCGCGCCGAGGTCGACCTCGGCGCTCCCCTGAGCCCTCAGCTCCAAGAGCGCGTCGGCCCGGTCGAGCACCGAGCGCCCCACGGACTGGAGGTCACCCAGCGGCCCGCCGAGTTCGGGGTGCTGCGCCTCCAGATCCGCCGCCAGCATCAGGATGGTGCTGACGGGCGAGCGGATGTCGTGCACCAGACCCGCGCTGAGCATGGCCATGTGCTGCAGCTCCCGCAGGCGCTGGGCGTTTCGCACCGCCACCGCCGCGTGGCCCGCCAGGGCCCTCAAGAAGCGGAGCACCTCCTCGAGCTGCAGTTCGCTGCGGACCTGGCTGTCGACGTAGACCGCGCCGAGCAGATCACCCCCGTGCGAGAGCGGCACGCAGACCGCCGAGCGCAGGTCCAGCGAGGCCACGCTCCTGGCGGCGCGCAGATCGCCGCGCTCCTCCAGGTCGGCGGCGACCACCTCGCGCCCTTCCTTCCAGGCCCGCTCGACGATGGACATCGAGGGCTG